>CAYYPD010000005.1:0-54881 GCA_964473445.1 uncultured Muribaculaceae bacterium | reverse complement strand
TTTTTTCTGATAATGCGTTTACAACCGAAGCACCAACGCCGTGAAGACCGCCTGATACTTTATACCCGCCATCTCCGAATTTACCGCCTGCGTGAAGCACTGTATGAACAATTTCGAGTGCTGATTTACCCGTTTCAGGCTTTATATCAACCGGAATACCACGACCGTCATCTTCTACGGTAACGCTTTCATCCTTATTTATTGTAACTTTAATGTGTTTACAATAACCTGCCAAAGACTCATCAATTGAGTTATCAACAATTTCATATACACAGTGGTGTAAACCTCTTTGGCTGGTTGAACCTATATACATACCGGGTCTGAGTCTTACCGCTTCTAACCCTTCCAAAACTCTAATATTACTGGCATCATAATGATTTGTTTCTGTTGTCATGTCTTAACCCCATCTACTGTCCTTAATATATTTTACTATAAAAATATAATCAATGCCAAATTATTACTATATTGTAATTCATCAAACGAGTATATACGAAATAAATTTCCCGCTAAATGGTAAGTTAATCTTTTTTCAAGAGCTTATATACATCAATTTCAAAATAATTAGCTAATTGTTCAATTTTATCAATGGTGATATTTATATTTGCCTTTTCTAATTTTGAAATATATGAATTATCAACACCCAAAATTAAGGATAACTCTTCTCTGCTTATCTTTTTTGATACCCTGTATTTTTCTATATTTTTAGCTAATATCTTTCTAATTTCTTGACTCATATTCCAATTATTAATTTTTTGAAGTATTATTAACAGGAATGACAGTCCATTAAAATAGGGTAATATTATGACTAATAAAAAGATATTAATTGATTTGGATGGGGTTTTAAATGAATATGGCGACAACAAATTTGATGAAAATTTCATTCCAAGCATAAAAGAAGGTGCTTTTGAATTTGTAGAAGAACTTTCAAAGAGGGCTGAACTATACTTGTTCACAACAAGAAATCAAATGCTGGCTGTAAAATGGTTAATAAATAATAAATTAGACAAATATTTTAAGGATGTTACCAATATAAAAATACCGTCTTATTTATATATTGATGATAGAACAATTTGTTTTAAAGGAGATTATAAAAAAACACTTAATGACGTTAAAGAATTTAATGTCTATTGGAGAAAGTGAACACAATTGGGTTGAACAAATAATGTCGGTTGTACAAAATATGCAAAACAGACATTCTAAATTATTAATTTACAGTTGCAACCATAGTGAAACGAACAACAAATGTTATGCAATACGACGGCAAGTGAGCAACTTCTTATGCAAACTTTGGAATCGCATTATAATTTATTAGTGAGTGAAACTCCGGCTCAGGTTTTGTGAAAATTTTTAAAAAGTTTTCCCGTCCGGAGGACAAAAAATAATTAAATGATTAATAAAAGGTAGGTCAGGCAGTGCCTGACAAGAGCAGAAAAGATTATATTTGTTGGGTTAAAGTCTAACCTACATTTTAATTCTAACTATTTCACCAATCTCAAATATTTTGAATTTAAAAATTAATTTTAATAGTATTAAATACAGACTATATCTATATTACAATTTGTTACCTTTTTTTTATTTTCTGCTATTAATTTAGCAATTTAATTATTAATTTGTTTTATTTAATATAAGAAGTGAAGGTTAAATATTGTCATGACAAACATTATAAATCCTAACGATAAAAGATATATGGTTCCGAATTCAGGCTTAAAACAAGCTGATTTACAAGGTTCTCTGCAAAAATCAAAACAAGCTGTTACGGAAAACGTAAGTGATAACTCTATTGCAAAAACAATGATGGGTGATTCCGATCCGGCAACAAGAAATACTAAATTAGCATTAGTCCCTATTTTATACGCCGGGGATATGTTTATTAATAAAACAATGGGCGGAGAAAAAGGTTTACTCGGGCATGCTGCGGATTTAGGCGATAAAATTTCTCATGCATTGCACTTGGACGGTCTTTTATCACAAGGTACCGGAACTAAAATTTCTGATTTCTTGAAAAATAACAGATTTACAAAGTATTTTACATCTGATTTTAAAGCTATACCTAAGTCCTCAATGGCAAAAGGTCAAAAAATGGCAGAAAAATACACAGGAGAATTAAAAGAAGCTCTTTCTTCGCTTGCCAATATTGACGGCTTAACGGATGCTTTAGCCAATAACACTACTCCGTTAAAGGATCAAACCATAAATGTATTGACTGCATTGAAAGATGGTTCAACAGCTACCGGGGTTTCTCCTCAAACCATGCTGGATGCTGTTGATGACCTTATTGCAGCCGGTGCAGATAAACTTCCTCAAAAAGGGTTATTATCAAAACCAACTGTTCTGTCCGAAGTAAGAAACAAATTTAAAGCGGCAAGCATGCAAACAGGTAAAACCGGACTCGGTAAGTTGTTTGCAAAAGGCACTCTTAAAACAAAAGATGTACTTACTTATGGTGGTGGCTTGTTAAGCATGTTCTTCTTGGCAGGAGCATTGGTAAATGCGGTTAAGGCAACAAAAGAAGCCCCTGAGGGAGAAAAGAAAAGTACATTTATGCACGTTCTTTCAGAGCAGTTTATGGGTATGATTCTATTCCAGCCGAGTATTAACTTATTATATAAAATCGGTGGTAACAAATACAGAGGAATGACCAAAGAGGGGCGTCAGGCTCTTGCCAATTTGGTTTCAACTTCAAATTCTCAGGTTTTATCTAAAGATGCAATGAAAATTGCTAATATTCAGAAAAAATTGTTAATCAAAGGAGTTGACAACAATAAAGTTGCGAACTTGGCAGGAAAAAGCTTAAAAGAGGTCAAAACAGCCGCTAAATCATTAGGTAAAGAAGGTGCAAAACTTAAATTTTGGGAAAAACCGCTAAAATTTATGGGCAGGATTTTATCTGCCGGACTGGATAAAATAAAGAAGCCTTGGATAGTAAAAGGGAAAAAAATCCCTCATCCTACATTAAAAGGATTTGCAGGCGGGGCATTACGTTTTGCATTAATTATGTTTGTAATTCAACCGTTATTGCAAAAACCGTTAACTAACTTATCTCATAAGTTGTTCGGTGAACCAAAAGCATATTTGGCAAAACAAAAACAACAGTCAGAAGATAAAAATTCTAAAGAACCGAACATAAATGAGATGATTAACGAAAATCCTCAATCTACAAACGTATTACAAATGTGGAACGAAGAGCAAAAGCACCAATCTGCAGCCGCTGCAACATCATTGCCTTTGCAACAAGATTCAACTCCGATAAAACCTCAAGGAGATAATAATGCACTTGCAGCTTCTAAAATAAACAATTCTCAAGGTCGATATATTCCGACAGTTGATTTTGAATTTCCACCTGAGGACGATACGGAAATTAATCAAAGAGCAGACGCAATCTTAAAATCAAGTGATAAAGCAATAAAAAGAACAATGGATGTTCTTCAAAGAAATTAACAAAATCCGGAATAAATGATAAAATTGAACTATGTTAATACAATACATAGCTCAATATTTAGAATATCTTGAAGTTGAAAGAGGGCTTGCATTTAATACAATTCTTGCATATCGCTCTGATTTGTACTCTTTAAGCGAATTTTTAAGTACTCAAAATATTGAAGAATTAAATGACATTTCAAGACTACAGCTTAATTTGTACATAAAGAATTTGTATGATAAAAAATATACTCCCGGAAGTATTACAAGAGAAATTGCTTCAATAAAAGGCTTTTTCAATTGGCTTAGTATAAATGAATTAATTAAACATAATCCGTCTTTAGCCATTGAGCAGCCGAAGTTGCCTAAAAAACTTCCGAAAGTTCTTTCTATGAAAGAAATAAATGAAATACTTGATACTTCAATGACTGTAATTGAAAAAGCAGTTTTAGAACTTTTGTATGCTTGCGGATTAAGGGTTTCAGAGCTTACAGATATACAGTTAAATAATATTGACTTAACTGCAAAATTTCTAAGGTGTACCGGAAAAGGTTCAAAAGAAAGAATTGTACCAATTGGGAAACGGGCATGTTTAGCGGTAAAAGCGTATTTAAAAGAGCGGGATTACATAACAAAAAAATTCAATATTAAATCAAAATATTGTTTTCTTAAAGAAAACGGGAAAAAACTGACAAGGCAAGATGTTTATGTTTTTATACATAATTTAGGTAAAAATGTTGATAAAGATATATCTCCGCATACAATAAGGCACTCATTTGCAACACATTTGCTTGAAAACGGAGCAGATTTAAGAGTTGTTCAAGAACTATTAGGACACAGCGACGTATCAACAACCCAACTATATACTCATATCAGTAAAAAACGGTTAAAAGATATTTATTTTTCAATAAATAAATAGAAAAACTTGCCGTTTGTTCTCCAATGATATAATTGTTTGATTTTATAATCCTGTTTTCTCGTCTAATTTTAATGCTTCAATTATTGATAATATTGTAATTATTTCTAAAATAATTCCACGGTAATTTGCTAATTTTGTTGCAGGTTCCAAAATCGGTATTTCAAACCAATCTTTACTTGATGAAATAGCAATATTTAACATATCTTTTTCAAAAGAGAATTTTAAGTTGCTTCCAAGAATTCTTTTTTGCATTATTTTAACAATTCTATCCATAAATGCAGTGGTTAAGAGATACCTTGCCTCTATTTGATCTGTAGAATATACGTCAAAATACTTTTCAAATTCGGGGTCTTCAAGGTTTACTTTTTCTCCCTTGCAGGAGGGAAAGGCTTTATCTCCCAGTATAATAGTAGAAGATTTAATCTTTTTGTTAAACGGAACTTTTACCAATAAACCTTTAAAAACGGTAACAACACATCTTCTCTTTCCGTTGCCGCTTTCTCTTTCTAAATGTGCTTCAATAATATCAAGTTTTAAATTTTTATAAGTTCCGATTAATCTGTCATCACAGTTATATATGTTAAACGAAGAAAAAAGCTCCAACTCCTTAAAATAGTTTACATCATCGCTACTATATTTTTCAGAATATGTTTTTGGGTCAATAAGCTCAAAATCTCCTACATAGGAAAGTAATTTTTTCAGTATTATCTTTTTAGCTTTCGTTTTATAGCATTTTATTATCCAACAAGTTATCCCCCAAAATGCTAATTCAACTAGGGCAAAAAGTTCTACATCTGCTTTTGTTATTTCTTTTCCACCAAGATAATAAATGAACGTAACTGCAAATGTTATCATTATCAGGAATACAATACTTGCACCAATGAGATAAAAAATTCTTACATTTTCAACTTTTTCCATTTGAGAATTAAAATTTTTTTTGCAAAAATTTTTAAAATCTTCGGTAAAAACATTTTTCCTGAGGTCTTTTACACTTTTTGTCATTTTGATTTCCTATTTATTAATTGTAGCTATTCTTCATTTGTTAATTCATCATCGGATACAAGTGCGTCAACAATTGATAATATTGTAATCATTTCTAAAATAATATTGCGATAATTTTTTAAATTCTTAGCAGATTTCATAAACGGAACTTCAAACCAATCTTTAGACGACTCAATAGCAATATTTAGCATTCCTTTTTCAAAAGAAAAACTTATGTCATTTTTAAGAAGGTTACTTCTTTTTAATCGGATAATTTTGTCCGTAAATGTTTTTGATAAAAGAGATCTAGCTTCTATTTGGTCGTTAGAATATACATTAAAATATTCTTCAAATTCAGTATTATCAATATTAACATTGATATCCTGTTCCGGTCTTAAATCTGTTTTCTTTAAAACAACGGTATCTCCAAAGATTTCTTTTGTTAAAGGGACTTTTACCAGTATTCCTTTAAAGATATCAGTGTGGGTTTTCCCTCCGTTGTCTTCTTTTTTTAAATACAAGTCAGTTTCAATAATTTCGATATTTAAACCTTTATAATTGCCGACAATTTTATCGCCAAAACTTGAGTTATTAAAGGTTTTAAATAATTTAAGTTCCTTTACATAATTTGCAATAGAATCATTCGTATATGTTTCTTTGTCTGCTTGTTTAAAATCTCCGATATAAGAAAGTAACTTATCTAACATAAATTGTTTTACTGTTGATTTATAGTCTGAAATTGTAAGATTATAAATAACTAAGACTATCGATATAAAAATTACAACTGCAATGCCACAATAACCTGCCAGTTTGGGCGGCAGGGTCATGATTATAGCGTATGCATAGATTACAGCCGGAATTATAGCAAGAGTAGTTATAATTATTTGTAAAAATTTTTTTAGTCTATTTTTCTCAAGTCTTTCCATTTGAGGATAAAATTCTCTCAGACAAAAATCATCAAACTGATTTGTACCAATGCTATCTTTAATTTTGTTTATAAACTCTTCCATTTGTATTCCTATTCACTTTATTAACACAAAAACTCCTTTCGGTAAGGTTTTGTGTTACCGAAAAGAGTTTAATGAATATTTTATTATTTCTTTAAATAATCTCCGGCATTAACAGGTTTTCTGCTTTCTTCATCTGTTTCAAAGAAGCTCAAATCTGCAGCATCTTTTGCATAAGAAGCAAATAAAGATCCGGGGAATATTTCAATTGTATTTTTCAATTCTCTTAAAGCAGAGTTATAAAATCTTCTTGCAGCAGCAATATGTTCTTCTGCTTCATTATAAGTTTGCATTGCTTGAACCATTGTTGCATCAGATTTTAATGTAGGATAGTTTTCAACGTTTACCATTAATGCTCTTAGTTGAGTATCTAACTCACTTTCAACATTGAATTTTTCTTTAGTGCCTGTTTTTGCATTTAAGGCTTGAGTTCTTAATTGTGTGATTTTATCAAATAATTCTGTTTCGTGTTCCATAAATCTTTGTGCAATTGTTAAGATGTTAGGAATTAAATCATATCTTTTTCTCAATTGAACATCAATTCCTGAAAGAGCTTCTCTTACAGAGTTTTTGCATTTTATAACTTTAACGTACAAGCTATACAATGATGCTGAAATTACAAATACAACAACCAATAAAACAATAAGTGACATTTCCATTAACTTACTCCTTTTTTTAATTAGTGAAGAATAATTTATATAGTACCATTTTTTTTGCGGTTATAAACATCTAAAAAGAGGAAACTGTATAGTTTCCTCTTTTTGATAACTGTAAAATAGTATAAAACCTACTCAGCCATTGCTTTTCTTACTTCTTTTTTGTAGATTTCAACATTTGGTTGAAGAACTTCGGGGAATGCAACATCTTCAGAAGTAATATTACCTTCCAGTTGTCTTAAAATATTGCCTGTAAATAAAGTTTCAAAGTGTTTGAATTCAATAAATTCAGCTAAAGTAGTTAAAGATAAATCTTTTAATTCAACAACTGACACAGGGTGCATATTTGAATAAGCACTTACAACCCCTGTTAAAACAGCTTTTGTAACTTTTTCTTGAGGAGTTACATATACAAAAGTGAAGAAAGAATCTTTATTTGCACTGTCTAAATCAGCTTCTGCGTTGTAGTGTAAATATCCTGGTCCAACGTTTGTATCTGTTGAAATTCTTGCTTTTAATGATTCATTCTTTAATTGTTTTTCCCAAAGAGTTGTACCCATAAAAGCGTCGCCAAAGTATTCAACAAAATGTCTTTGTTTTCCTGTTTCTTTTGCTTCAACGTTAAAGATAGCTTGTTGAAGAGCAATGTTTTCATTGATATTCGGGTTTAAATATTCTTTTTGAGCTTCTAATGAGGCATTAAGCATATCAATTACATCTTTTTTTGCCACTCCTACATAAGCTAAAGTAAAGATAGTAGCGTCATCGAAAATAGAGAATCTTCCGCCGACATCATCGTGAACTAAACCTGAAAGTTTGATGTCGCCTGCATTTACCATTCTTCTCAAATTGCTCTTTTCGGCAGAAACATCAGTCATAGCGATAAATCTGTCAGAAACATCGTTTCTTTCCAAGTATTCCTGCATAACTTTTTTTGCATTTTCGTAAGCAACTGTTGTTTCAATAGTTCCGCCTGATTTTGAAACTACTAAAAATTGAGTTTTTGATAAATCAAGTGTGTTGATAAATCTTCTGAAACTTTCTGAATCAACAGAAGAGTAGAAATGAACATTAGCTTCTTTTCCGATTTCTCTGATTAAAGATTCGGTTGTATGACGGCTTCCGCCAATACCGAGAATAGCTAAGTCAGTATATTTGTTATCTCTTGCTTTGTTTGCTAAGTCATATAAGTTGTCAATATTCTTTAATTGAGTTTCACCTAAAACTCCAATCCAGTTAAGAAATTGACCTTTTTTACCTGCTCTTGCTTTAATTTCTTCAACAGCAGTTTTTGCATTTTCACTGTATTTTGAAAAATTAGAGTTATCCAATTTCAAAACAACATCTTTTACGATAGTTTCTGTCATAACAAAATCCTTCTTTTTATTGTTAATACAACATGCATTATCTTATGAATAAAAAGTATTTTCAAGCGAAGTATTTATTTCTTATATTTAGAACTTAATTGTCCGCAAGCAGCATCTATGTCGCTTCCTCTCTCAAGCCTTACGGTAACTTTTTTGCCTGATGCTTCCAAAATATATTTAAACTTTAAAACAGTTTCTTTAGACGGCTTTTTAAAACGACTCTTTTCGTTTTCATTATAAACAATTATGTTTACGTTGCTTTTTAACTTAGCAATTGCCATAGATAATTCTTTTGCGGCTTCAATACTGTCATTTACATCTTTTATTAAAACATATTCAACGGTAACTCTTCTGCCTGTTTTTTCCGTATAAGCCTTTAGAGTTTTTATTAAATCGTCAAATTTGTATTTTTCGGCAATAGGCATAATTTTTTTTCTTGTTTCCTGATTGCTTGCGTGCAGTGAAATTGCTAATGTTGATTGAAAATCAAGTTCTGCAAGTTTGTTTATTTGAGGAATTATTCCGCAAGTTGAAACAGTAATTCTTCTTGCACCAATTTGAAACTGCTCTCTGAAAATTTTTATTGACCCGATTAAATTATCAAAATTTAAAAGAGGTTCACCTTGCCCCATATATACAATGTTAGTAACTTTTAAACCTGTATCGGCTTGGATGAGAAAAATTTGTTGAATTATTTCATCCGTCGATAAATTTCTTGTAAAGCCTAATTTTGCAGTTGCACAGAACTTACATCCCATAGGACATCCTACTTGCGTACTTATGCAGGCTGTTAAATTTGCTCTGTTGTCAAAACGCATAAGTACAGCTTCTGCTAAGGCACCATCTTTCATCTCAAACAAAAACTTCATTGTGCTGTCTTTGCTGATTTGTTTATCTTTTATCCTTATAGAGCAAAGTTCTGCTTTTTCTTTCAATAATTCCCTTGTTTGGAGCGGTAAATCTGTCATTTCATCAAATGAATTTACTGATTTTAAGTACATCCAATTATAAACTTGTTTAGCACGAAATTTTGATTGCCCCTCTTCAATCATAAACTTTTCAAGATATTCAAGATTTTTCCCGACTAATATTTTCTTATCCATTTCGCAAATAATTTTAACATAAACATTATTAATATTTGTATTTAAAAATGTTCATGTTACCATGATTTGTGAATAAGTATAAAGTCAAGGAGAAAAAAATTGAGAACTTACGAATTATTATCAATAATAAAACCTAATATTGATTCAGAAGAATATGATAAATTGTCTTCAAAAATTGAAGAAGCAATTGTTGCTTTAGACGGTAAAGTTTTATCAACAGATAAGATGGGACGTAAAAAATTGTCTTATGATATCAAAGATTTCAGAGACGGTTATATGGTAGTTCATACATTTGAATTAGAACCAAACCAAGTTGAAAAATTCAACAGACAATTAAGATTAAATGAAAATATTTTAAGAATTATGCTTCTTGAAGTATCTGCAGTAAAAGCATAAGTGGAGTAAAAAGGATGTCAATCGCTAAAGTTGTTATATCAGGTACGGTTTATAGAAACCCCGAAAAGAGATTTACGGGCAATAATATTGCTGTAACCACTTTTACACTTAATATTGACGACAAAGAACAATCTCTTATCAGAGTAATAGCAAGAGGCAATCTTGCTGAAACAGTGGAACAATCTGTTTCAAAAGGTGATAGAATTGTTGTTGACGGAAGATTGCAAGTTAACACCATTCAAGGTGATGACGGCACAGATAAGAAAGTTATGGAAATAGATTTATCTTCTTTTGAAGTAGTTTCTTCAAGTTCTTCTTCACAACAAACTTCTTCAAAAAAATCAACAGATGATGTTGTTAAATTCTCTGACGTTGAAATGAATGATGTTTTAATCGGTGAAGAAGAAATTCCGTTTTAATTAGAAAATAGAAATAGAGGAAAATATAATGGCAAAAGAACAATTCGACAAGAAAAAACGTAAAAATTGCAGTTTCTGTGCAGACAAAATGGAAACAATTGACTACAAAGATGCTCAAAAATTAAGAAAATACTTAACTGAAGCAGGTAAAATTCTTCCGAGAAGAATTACAGGTACTTGTGCAGAACACCAAAGAAAATTGGCTAAAGCTGTAAGAAAAGCAAGAGAAGCTTCTCTTCTTTGCTACGTATTTGAATCATAGGTATATAATTTGATTCTTTAATAAAAAAAACAGAACGCAAAAAAGTTCTGTTTTTTTATTTATAATCATTATTTATAGTAAAACTATAATGTACATAAGTAATCTGCAAGCGGAGTTTCAATTTTCCCGTTTAGAGATTTATCAATCTCTCTCAATTTTTTTGAAACAGCTTCTATTTCATTTGTCCAGTGGAAGTATTTATTAATAAATTCTTCACCCTTTGAAAAATCTTGTGATAATTGAACTTCAATTATTTCAGTCAACATTTTTCTTGCAGTCGGAACTGTTTTTTCAATATCAACATCAATAATTCCGTCATCATTAACTTTTATTGCACCTTCATTTATAAAGAAATATGCCTGCATAACAGTTCTGACTCTGTGTGCTTGTGATAATTCGGGTTTTGCTTTTAAGAAGCAATCAGCACAAAAAGTAACAAGAATTTGTTTCCGTTCTTCTTCCGTATAAACTCCTGCAGATGTAAGGCAATCAATAAGAGCCAAAGACCCCATATCAGCTTTGTTTTCTTCTATAATATTTTTGTATTTACCAAGAGCCTCTGTTCCTGATTTTGGTCCTAATGAGTGTACGTTTTCATGCCCGATTGTAAACCAATGGTCTGCTTCGGGATTATAGTATTTGTGTAAATCAGGGTTAAGTGTTGCATTTAAACGTTTTTTCCTTCTTTCAAGAGCTTCCGGAGATTGACTTGTTCTTATTTGTCTGTGGTAAATATTTCTTCTGCCACCGCCTATAGTTAAGGATAATTTGTCATTGTTCGGAAGATTTTGTGCAATTGTAATTCCGCCTCGATATGAACCTTCATCCCCTCTTAACGAAACAATATCAACATCTGCCATTGTTTGAAGATTGTCCTCTTCTGATGAAATATTTTGTTCATATTTATCTCTTAACGGCATATTTTCAGCCATTAATGGCAGGTAGTTTTTAATTTTTAGTAAGTCTTCCGTTCCTTTTTTGTTTACAATACCTACTCTAATTCCGATAGAGTCTTTAGAAACAGGTGTTATGTTATTTTTTTCAAGCAATTCATTTAATTCTTTATCTTCCATTACACTGCCTGTAAGTAAATCTGCATATTGTTCTCTTGATATTGTAAATTCAAGCGGAGTATCTTGAAGAGTTGCCCATTTTTTATCTGCAATTGCATCAAGCATCGGGTCATTTTCTCTTAGTGCTTTGGCTTGTAATTTTAAATATTCGTTAAAATCAGAATTAGTAGATGTTTTTGCCGCTTCTTCAAGTTCATTTGCAATATTTTCAAATTCTTCTTTAAATGCTTGGGTATAATCAATTCCTTTTAGTTTGTTTCCGTCACGAACAACAATTGTTCTTTGATTTAAAATCCTAGAAACTTCTTCTTGTTCTCCCTTTTTAATCATTGATTTAATTATTGAGTGCAATTCTTCTTTTGATAAATCATCAGGATAAAATGCTTTCCCGTCAAGATCTTTAGCACCTTTCATTAATACAACTTTTTTTGATTCAGAATCAATACCGATAACACCAAGTTGAGCATCAAATAATATTTTTGTCAGTTCAGCTTGTTTGTTTTTTTTTGCTATTTCTTCATTTAGAAATTTCAAAAACGGCAAATTCATTTCATTATCTTGTTTCATATAAACCGTATTTGCATAGTTTGCTGCTTTTGCCAAATGAATAAGAGCTTTTTTATCGCCTTCCGCTAATTGTGCGTATTCCGCAGAATCCTCTTTTAATAAAGGTTTTCTGATTAAATAATCCTTATTTGTTCTTTTTTCAAGTTCTTCAAGTGATAAATTAAATTCAAATTTCATATAAAAATCTCCTGTATTAACTACAAATATACAGGAGTTTTCTATAGTCTTCAATAATTCATTTAGTATATTTTGGAAGATAACCCTCAACTCAAATAGTCTTTTAGTCTTTCAACATTTTTTAGTCCTCTTAGTTTTCTGAGTGCTATTGCTTCTATCTGTCTGATTCTTTCTTTTGAAAAGCCCATTTCTTTCCCTAATTGTTCTAATGTTTTTGGTTTTGAACCGTCAATTCCAAATCTGTTAATTATTATTTTTTGCTCTTTGGCTGTTAATGTTTTCAGCATTAATTCAATGTCTTCTTTAAGCATAATATTTTTAACTTCATTTTCAGGTGAACGTGTTTGCTCGTCAGAAATATAATCTTCCAAAGACAGATTATCAGCTACGGGTGTATCAAGACTTATCGGTTCAAGTTTTATAGTATTTAGAACGCTTTCAACTTGTTTTACGGGCATATTTAATTTTTTCGAAATTTCTTCTGCGGTTGCGTCTTTTCCCGTAAGGTAGTTAATTTCAAATATAGCTTTTTTTACAAGCCTTATTTTATCAATCATGTGAACAGGAACTCTTATAACTTTTGAATTATTAGCAACTGCCCTTGCAATTGTTTGTCTTATCCACCAAGTTGCATAAGTTGAGAACTTAAATCCTTTTGAATAATCAAATCTGTTTGCGGCTTTTATAAGCCCTAAAGAGCCTTCTTGCACTAAGTCCATAAACAATACACCTTGCCCTGTGTACTTTTTTGCAATACTGACAACCAATCTTAAATTGGATTGTATAAGTTTTTTTCTGGCTTCAAGCGATTTTTCTTTATCCTCACTCAATATAATTTGCCCAAGTTCTTGCTCTTGCATTTTTTTTAGAAGTTTTATTTTTCCGATGTCTTTCAAATACATCTGCAAAATGTCATCTTTGAAAACTACATTATTGAAAGTCTTTAATTCTTCATTATTTTCTTGTTCACAAACATCAATATCTTCATAAGAAGAAACAATATCAACGTATTGGCTACTCATAACAAATCCTCATCCTTTTTACAAAAAATATTGACGGAAAAACTTTTTATGAGTTCCCAAAATGTAAATTATTGTATATTAAATTAAAAAATTCTAATTGTATGAAAAATACCTGTCAAAATCAACATCATCAAAGTTGCATAACAACTTATATACATCGTCTTCTTCGTTCATTTTTTGGAATTTATACTCGTCAAATTTCCAAAGTTTAGGGTTAATTCCGTAAACACGGATAATTTCTTTTTCAAGTAAAATTCTCAATTTCTTTTTTACAACATCTATCGGCATATCAAGAGCTTTAGATAATTCAACGGCAGTAATTCCCTCCGGACGTAAACATTTTTCCGGAGTCAGAAACATCAGTTCAAGACCGACTTTTTTTAAATCTATGTCTTCTATTGTTTCCATTTTTACTTACTCTCTATTTTCAGTTTTTATATCGGCAATTTCTAACAAAACTTTAATATTATTTTACTATCAACATAATTTTTCAACAAATAATCAAAGAGTTTGCAATGTGTAAAGAATTGGTTAATTGAATTGTTAAATAATAAATTTATTGTACAATTAGAGTAAGATTAGGACTTATTAACTTTTATGCAATATAACATTTGTTACAGCTTTGATTCTAACTATGTTGAACAGTTCATGGTATCTGTAGTGTCACTATTAGCAAACGCTGATAAGGATGAGTGCTTTGATATATTTGTACTTGACGGTGGTTTGACAAAAACAGACAAAGCCGTAATTGAAAGTTTAAAGAAATCTTATAAAAATTTTTCCTTAAAATATTTATCCGTAAATGAAAAAGATTTTAAAAATTGTCCTCTTCTAAAAGAAAAAAGTCAGGAGTTCAAACATTATCACGTTACTTTACCGACTTATTTCAGATTTAAATTGCCGTCAATATTAGGGAAAATAAATTCGGTATTATATTTAGACTGCGATGTTATAATCAGAGGTTCTTTAAAAAATTTATTTTCAATTGAATTAAAAGATACGGCAGCTGCAATGGTTGAAGATGTTGAGTCAGACTCTGAAGCTAAAAGACTTGGCTTAAAAAACTATTTTAATGCTGGTGTAATGCTTATAAACTTAGACTATTGGCGAAAAAATAAAATAGAAGATAAACTGTTTGAATATACAAAAACTCACACGGATGAAATAAAATGGCAAGATCAAGACATTTTGAATTGTGTATTAAACGAAAATATAAAAGCAGTTGATACAAAATGGAATTATCAATATTTTCTTTATGATGAAGTCAATACAAATGACTTAAATGAAGCTGAAATTTTGCACCTCTCAGGGAGATTTAAGCCGTGGTTATTGCCGTTTGACCATCCGATTTATGATATCTATTACTCTTATTTATATGAAACTCCGTTTTTCAAAAAAGTATCGGAATACAAACTAAAAAGTATTGGGCGATTTATCAAGAATAATATCGGAGGAAGAGAAACAAACATTCTTTTAAATGCTACAAATGATGATGTAAATAAGGTATTTGAAGCGATTGATAAACTTTATCAATATGCAAATAATTTAGAATTCAATATTACTCAAGAAACAGATAAAAAGGCAGAAGAACTTTATAAAGAGATAAAAAGAAACTATGCTTATATTGATTCTGTCCGTGATGAAATGAAAAAAGACATTGAATTCAATATTACTCAAGAAACAGATAAAAAATCTGAAGAGCTATACGCTGCAATTGAGAAAAGTTATCTATATGTGGACAAAGTCCGTGATGAAATAAAGAAAGAATTGGTATTTAAAATTTCAAAAGACACAGATAAAAAAATTGATAATCTGTATAAAGAAATTAAAAAAAATTATGCTTATGTTGATGAAGTGAGAAAAGATAGCGAATTTGAAACAGAAAAAAACACTGATAAAAAAATTGCAAAACTATATCAGGAAATAACAAAAAATTACAAATATGTTGATAAAATCAGAGATGAAATAAAAAAAGAAATTGAATTTAATGTATCAAAAGATACAGATGAAAAAATATCTCATATATACTCTGAAATTTCTAAAAATTATAAATATACAGAGCAATTAAGAGATGAAGTAAAAGAGTATGCGGATGAAAAAGAAAATAATTTATATAAAATAATTGCAAACGGAACAGATAAAATACCTTCCGAAATTACTGAAAGTGATAGCAGTAATGCAATTATATCAACGTTAGTTGAAAAATTAAGTGCTGTTCAAAAAGAAAATAAAAAACTTAAAGAGCAAATGACTTCAATGGAAGAAGAATTAGCTATTTGTCAGATATCTTTAAGTAAGCTGTTGAAAAAGTCAGGGAATGAGAACAAATCATTATTCAATGAAAGAAAGAACTAAGAAAAAGTGATGAAAAAAAATCCGAAAATATCAATAATAATACCTTTTTATAATGTTGAAAAATATATAGAAGAATGTATAAAAAGCGTAGTAAGCCAAACGTTAAAAGATATTGAAATTATACTTGTAAATGACGGTTCTACTGACGGCTCAATTGATATAGTCAACAAATATGCAAAAAACGATTCAAGAATAAAAGTTTTAAGTTTAAAAGAACGTCATGGTCAAGGTTTTGCCAGAAATAGAGCCATTGATATTGCAACAGGTGATTACATAGGATTTGTTGATTCTGATGACTATGTTGAAGTTGATATGTTTGAAAAATTGTATGTATCTGCAGTTCAATATGATACAGATATTACAATGTGTTTGGCAAAAGAATATGACGATACAACCGGAGAATTTATTGAATCCGATTATTATTCCTTAAAACTGTTTGAACAATATAAAGAAGATGTTTTTTCTGCGGAAGCAACAGAAGATAAAATTTTAGATATGAATGTTGCATTGTGGAATAAATTGTATAAACATAGCTATCTTTCATTTATTAATGAGAGATTTCCGGAAGGTTTCATATTTGAAGATTTACCGTTCTTCTTTGGAACATATTTACCGGCAAAAAGAGTAAAAATTTTATGGGAATGCTTGTATATATACAGAATTAACCGTAAAACCTCTACTATGAACCAGTTTGGCAACAAAATGCTTGACAGATTGCCAATGGTAGCATTGACTTATGAAAAATTAAAAAAATGTTCTTTCTTTAATGATATAAAGAAAGAGGTACAAGGGTGGATTATAAATGATATTTTCCACAGATATTCTCTTTTAGCTGTTGGCTATCAGAAAGAATACTTCTTTTCAATGAAAAAACTTTTCACAAATTTAGAAATTGAAAATGCAGAAGATGAGTATTGGCAGCGTGTTTTTCACTTTAGAGGGTACTTATTGGTTATTAATAATTCCTTTGAGGAATTTAACCAAAAGGTCTTTTATAAATATATTGATGTAAATGAAATAGAAGACAGATTTAACTCTAAAATATTGAATATAAGGATTGCACTGGCAACACACGGTTCCGGTCTTATTGAAACAGATAAAAGATTAGCTAAAATATATGATGATATACAAGAAAATTACAGATACACAGAAGAAATCGTCGGAAATATAGATGATAAACTTGACAAGTGTGTCGATCAAATTTACAAAGACAGTGCAAAAATATATGATCATGATATTCCGGAGATTTATAAATATATTGAACAGCGAAAAGAAGATATATTTCTTGAAACAAGTGCAAAATTTGGAGAAATATATGATGAAATAAACAAAAATTATAAATATACCGAAAAAATAGTTTCCGAAGCGGAAGCAAGAGTTACTATTGAACTTGCTGATAAAGTTTCTAAAATTTATGAAGAATTTCCAAAAGTATATGAATACACAAATGATGCAAAAGAAGAAACGTATGTAAAATCGACAGAGCGGATTGATGCAATATACGATGAAATAACGAAAAATTACAAATATACCGAAAAAATAGTAAATGATTCGGAAGTTAAAACGGAATCAGAATTTAACGAAAAAATTACAAAAGTATATGACGAAATAACAAAAGTATATGATTATGTTAATCAATACAAGAATTATGTTTATTCTAATTCCGAAAAATCTCCCGAGCAAATTAAAGTTTCAATAACAAACTCTATTTCCACGTATTTTGCAGAAAAACATATTGATGAAACAGTTAAAAATATATATGATGAACTCTTTAAATTGAAAGAATTTGCAAAAAAGTGCAAAGAAGAGAGTATTGAAGAATCAGCAAAAAATCTGGCTCCGGTATATGAAGATATAAACAAAAACTATAAATATACGGAAGAATTAGTTTCAGGTTCTGTTAAAGAAACAGAAATTAAAACTGATAATAAAATTTCAAAAATATATGAAGATTTTACTAAGGTATATGAATATATAAATGCATGCAAAGATGAAAGTAACGGGCTTGCAAAAGATTGTGCTGATAAAATTTATGCATATTTAAGTGAAGTTCAAGATGATTTAAAAAAGGTTATTTTAGAATCAACAAGAGAAGCTAAAATTGAGGCTTATAACAATTGTGAAAAACTTCGAAATGATGTTATTGAAGTTCAAAACAAAAAATTTGAAGAAAAAGAAGTCGAATTTAAAAACATCTTTGATTCATTTGCAATAGAGAAAAATGAAGTTTTTGCCCGTGTTGATAATGTTGAAAAAAATACAGCAGTGAAACAAATTCAAAACGAAAATGCAATAGATAATCTAAAAAAAGAAATAGAAAACAGATATGGTCAAATTGTAATATCTCAAGTAGAGCTGCAAAAAGATATTGATACTAATGCAATAAAAACAAAAGAAGAACTGAGTTTAATAAATAATCAAATTATTTTCAACCAAAAAGAAACAGAAAATTCTATTAATGGCATTCAAGAAATATTTAATAATGAAATAAAAAATGTTTCAAATAATATTGAAAATGTTTCATCTGTTTTGAAATCAGGTTTTGAAGAAGTACAAAAAGAATTTGAAGCAAAAGATAAAGACATTAAAACTGTTTCTGACAATATCAAAAATGTTTCATCCGATTTGAAATCAGGTTTTGAAAAAGTACAAAAAGATTTTGAAGTTGTAGATAACGAAATTAAAAATAATACAAAAACATTTATTAATTTATATAATGAGTTAAAAAGAACTCAAAAAGAAAATTTTGTAAAAACTGATAACAGAATTGAAACTTTAGGTGAGCATTTAGAGTCTGAAATCAAGAAACAAGAAGAAAAAAATAATTTATTAAATAAAAAAACAGATGATACGGATTCTAAGATAAGACAAATTCATGTTGAACTGAAAAATAAAATTGACAAAGTTGAATTTTCAATGGAAAAACAAATCGATTTGAAAATTAAAGATGTATATTCATATACAAATAATGAATTAAGCAATATTTATAATTCTTTTAATAAAACTAATAAAGAAATTCAACAAGATATTCAGTCCAAAACAGAAACAGAAGACCGAAGATTTAGAGAAAATCAACATATTCTTTCAGAAATCAGTAAGACAGTTTCAGAAAAAGCGAGTATTGATGATTTCAATAAATTTAGCGGTAGTGTTTCATCAAACATAGAAACCGCAAAATCAGATTTTGAATATAAATTATCAAATATAAAAACAGATTATGAAACAAAATTGCAAGAGCAAAAACGAGTCTATGAAAATAAACTTGAAGACTTAGAAACAAAATTGAGCTTACTGGAAGAGGACTATTTAGAACGTCAAAAAGGGCTGTTTCATAAATTATTTGCGAGGAAGAAAAAGAAATAGATATGAAAAATCCTATAATATCATTAATTCTAATATATTGTAATCATAGAAAAAATATAAAATTTTGCATTGAAAGTCTTATGGCTCAAGCTTTGCAAGATTTCGAACTTTTGTGTATAAATACAGGATCAACAGATGAGAGCGATATTATTGCACAAAACTATGCAAAAGCAGATGAAAGAGTAAAAGTTTTAAATATTTCCGAAAATGTTGCAAAAAAATCGGCTGTTATGCTTACATCAGGAGATTATGTTTGCTTTGTAGATGTAAGAAAAATATATAAAGAGGACTTTTTAAGCAATTTATACCGTGAAATGGTATATACAAAAGAACAAAAGCTAAAAATTAAAAATGAGACAGTTTATAATCGTTATTTTATTGAAAATTCCGATAAAATAGATCAGATGATTAATAAACATATATCAGTGCAGGCAAATGATTTAACAAATACAGTAAAAAGCTATAAAGAAATTATTTCAAAAGAGTTTGAACGATATAAAAAAGATCAAATTGAAACAATAAACAATAAAACTTATGATATTACTGTTCGTTTTGACCAGTTAGAAAAAAATTATTACCAAAATAATAATGAAATTCAAAATTTGTTAAAACGAATTATGGAAAAATGCAATATTTCATTAGATGAAGAAGGTCAGCAATATACGCCAATGTATAATGAAATATTAAAATTAAGATATGAACTTACCTCTGAAATCAACAATAAGGGGAGTGAAATAAATAAAGTATATGAAGAAATTACAAACAATTATAAATATACTGAAAATTTACTTTCTAAAACAAGAGAAGATATAGTTAATTCAGTAAAATATGAAAACTATACTTTAGAAGAGAAGTTTAAAAATCTTGTAAATGAAACGGAAACAAAATATAGTGCAATAAAAAGTCTTGTTGATTCTCAGATTAATGACACAGATTCTAAATTACAAGCGGTATCGCTTGCCGGAAATATTGATATAAAAGAGTTATCAGAAAGAATTGATATTGAAAAATTATTAAATGAAAATACAGAAAATATTTATTCGAGGATTAACAAAATTAATTCGGAATTTTATGAAGAGCTTTCAAAAATATATAGAGAATTAAACGAAAAATTAATTGCAGCATATAAAAATCAAGAGTTGCAAATAGAACAAAAAATGAGAGATATCAAAAATGAATTAACAGCGGAGTTTGATATAAAAATTCAACAGTTGAGAGATGAAATGGTGAAGTAGGTACATAAATGGCAAAAATTTCGGTAATAGTACCTGTTTATAACGTAGAAAAATATTTGGAAGAATGTTTAAACTCTATTATCTGTCAGACTTTTTCTGATATAGAGATTATATGCGTTAATGACGGTTCAACGGATAACTCCCGAACTATACTTGAAGAATACAAAAGAAAAGATTCCAGAATAATTATTATAGATAAAGAAAACGGAGGATTATCTTCTGCCAGAAATGCAGGATATAAAATAGCACAAGGAGAGTTTATCAGTTATATTGATTCTGATGATTGGGTTGAAAGTACAATGCTTGAAAAGTTATATAATAATATAACTTCTTTAAACAGCGATATTGCAATTTGTGCCGTTAATCAATATGACGAATGGAAAGGCGAAATGGCAAAGCCTACAAGATATTTTTCCCTTGCTGCATTTGATAAAAGTTTTGAAAACAGAACGTTCTCATATAGAGAAACAGCCCCATTTATAATGGAGGTTTGTGTAATGGCTTGGAATAAATTATACAGAAAAAGTTTTCTTGACTATTGTAATGCAGAATTTCCGGAAGGTTTAATTTTTGAAGACGGACCGTTTTTCTTCTCAATCTTTTTTAAAACGGATAAAGTGTCTATTGTCAGAGAATTTCTATATTATTACAGAATTAATCGTCAGGGGTCAATTGTTCAAATCGGAGGAGAAAAATTCTTAAACATTATTGATGTTGTTAATTTAATGTATATTTACCTTAAAGCAACACCAATTTGGAAACAGGTAAAATATGATTTCTACAGACACAAAGCAGAAGACGTTATATACAGATATGATCTGATGCCGTTAAAAATAAAAAGAAAGTTCTCTAAAAAATTCAGAAAAGAATCTTGTTTATTGAAGGAAAAAGAATTTGATTTTTCACTCCTAAATAAAGAAATACCAATCACATATAAAAGCATTCGTGCAATTCAACATAGAGCAGGAATTCTTTATTACAACTACAGAAGACTGGTTGCAAGAATTATGTATAAAATAATGCAGATTTTATACACTGAAGAAAATATTTATTACTTCAAATTTTGGAAACACATTTTCAGAATTAAAAAGCAGGCTGATAAATGCGATGTTTGGTATGAAAATGACAGGATTTATGTGGTTATTTTGAAGAAAATAAAATTTGATTTTAAGTTTGAATATTCAAAGCTGGAAAAGAAGTAGAAAATGAGAAAACCAATAATTTCGGTCATTGTTCCTGTTTATAATGTAGAAAAATATTTAAAAAATTGTTTGGACTCAATATTAAACCAAACCTTTTCCGATATTGAAATTATATGTGTAAATGACGGTTCTACGGATAAATCAAGGAAGATATTAGAAGAATATAAAAAACAAGATTGCAGAATAAAGATTATTGATAAAGAAAACGGCGGATTGTCCTCTGCAAGAAATGCAGGTTACAAAGTTGCTCAAGGAGAATTTATCAGTTATATTGACTCGGATGACTGGGTTGATAATACAATGCTTGAAAAGTTATATAAAAGTATGACGGCATATAACACAGATATTACGATATGTGCGGTTCACCAATATGACGAGTCAAAAGGTAAAATCGATGATTCAAACCCTTATTACACTTTAGGTTTCTTTAATGAAACTTTTGATGACAGAGCTTTTTCTTATAAAGATACGAAGCCTTTCATTATGGATGTATGCGTAATGGCGTGGAATAAACTATACCGTAAAAGTTTTATTGATGAGTGTAAGGCAGAATTTCCGGAAGGTTTAATTTTTGAAGACGGACCGTTTTTCTTTTCAATATTCTTTAAAACACGCAGAGTTTCAATTGTTAGGGATTTTTTGTATTATTACAGGATTAACAGAAAAGGTTCTATTATTCAAAAAGCAGGGAAAAAATATCTTAATCTGATAGATGTTATTGAACTGATGTATAACAGTATAAAGGTAATTCCTGATTTTGAAGATGTTAAATATACCTTTTGGGTAAAGAAGAGTGAAGATTTAATTTTTAGATTTGAAAATTTAAAATTCAAATATAAGTTTGCTTTCGCAGAGAAAATAAGGAAACAATCATCTTTGGCAAACAGAGAAATATTTCCTCCGTCTATGGTTAAAAAAGATTTCAAATATAACTATTTTCTGCTTTGCAATCTGATAAACAGCAGTATTCTTTTATATGATATAAAAAAATTCAGAAGAGAACTTGTTTATAAAAGAATGAACGTAATGTATCGAATAATGGATATTTTATACAGAAAACAAGGATATTTTGTATTGTATCTGCGAAAGAAAAATAAAGAGATAAAATTCAAAAAAAGAGCTGATATTTTTGATGTTTACTACGATAATGATAAGTTGGTATTTACGATTTTCCAAAAATTAAGGTTTAAAATTCCGTTTAATTATACCGAGATAGAGAGATTTAACAATGAAGAATAAAGTATCAATAATAATTCCGTTTCATAATGTTGAAGACTATATTTTAGAGTGTTTGAACAGTGTCATATCTCAAACATTGAAAGATATTGAAATTATTTGTGTAGATGACGGGTCAGAGGATAAATCAAGGCAGATTGTTGAAAAGGTTAAAAATAATGATGAAAGAATTATTCTCTTAACTACCAAAAAAACAATGGGACAATCTCACGCAAGAAATCTCGGACTTAAAGCGGCAACCGGTGAGTACATAGGCTTTGTTGACTCTGATGACGTTATAGAAAAAGACATGTTTGAAAAAATGTATAATCTGGCGGTAAGCGTTGACTCTGATATTACTATGTGTTTGGCAAATTTACTTGATGATAAAACAAAAGAAGTTTCAACGAATGATTATTATTCATTAAAATCTTTTGAAAAATATTCAAGCAGTTGTTTTGACGCAGAAATTGCAAAAAACGAGATTTTAAATTATCCTGCCGTAATTTGGAATAAAATATATAAAAGTGAATTTTTAAAATCTATCGAAGCAAAATTTTCAGAAGGCTATATTTATGAAGATTTACCGTTTTGTTATGAAACGTTTGTAAAATCAAATAAAGTCAATATTTTATGGGAATATCTGTATAATTACAGACAAAACAGAACTTCTTCCACAATGCAAAACTCTGATAAAAAAGTCTATGACAGAATTCCAATGGTAGCTAAAACATACGAAATATTTAAGGGTTTAAGCTACTTTAAAGAAATGAACGGAGTATTTGTAGGCTGGATAGTTGATGACATTTTTCACAGATATACACTCCTCGAAAAACAATATTATGAAAATTACTATACAGACATGAAAAAATTGTTTGAAAGTTTTGTTTTAGATGAAAAAGACAAAGTAGTAATGGAGGGTTGCTATTGCCACGATGAATTTTTTACTATTTTAGAAAACGATTACTTTGGTTTTTGGAGATATCTGATTGATAAATATAAGACTTCAAACTTGCTTATAAAACAGGTTAAACATGAATGTAATCAAGCTATGAGTGTAATCAAAGATTATTCGGAAAAACAATCACAGGAATTTTATGGGCAGAAGAAAGAAATCGAAAATTGGTGGGAAAACGAATATAATGCAAAAGTTATAGAGCTGAATTCAAAAATAAAAGAAAGATACGAACACGAACAAAATCTATCGAATTCATACGAAAAATCTCTTTGCGAAAAACAAGATGAGCTGAACAAAAAAGAGTCTGCCTTAAATGAAAAACAAAAAGAATTAGATTTAAAAACAGAAGAACTTCAAAATAAAGAAGACCGGATAAATAAACAAAATCGGGAAATCGAAAACAGAGATAAACAAATCTTTGCAAAAGATGAAAAGATATATTTGTTGGAAAAAGAAATATCTTCAAAAAATAATGAAATCACATTCAGGAAAGAAGAAGTTCGAGTAAAAAATGAAGAAATCCGCAAAATTGAAGATAGTTTGAAACAGTCTTATAAACAAACAACAGATTATCAAAAATATCTTTATGAAGAAGAGATAAAGAAATTAAGAAATTATTATGAAAATAAATATTTATTGGTTAAAATAGCATTAAACACATGTAGAGCTACTGACGCCATAAAAAATTGGTTTAAGAAATTAATAAAAAAGAATTAAGGTTCAAAATGGAAAATAATGATGAAAAATTAATAAAACTCGAAAGAGAATATAAACAATCTTTAGACTCTCAAAAAAGATTTTTTGAAGCTGAAATAAGTTTGTTGAAATCTAAACTTGAATATGAACAATCCAAACTTGAGGTTGAATATAAAAATCTGCAAGATAAAGAAAAAGAAAAAAGAGAAATTGAAGATTTCTATAATGTAAAAAATGTTCAAGATAAAGAGACTCTGCAAAGTTATTATGAGGGTGAGATTGCATCATTAAAAAATTTCTATGAAAAAGAAATTATAAGAAGACAGCAAGAAACTTCGGATTGGAATAAAAATTATTATGAAGAACAAATAAATAATCTTAAAAAGGATTTTGAAAATAAATTAAAGCAGGCAGAAGAAGAACACGTTGCCGAAATGACAGTTTTGAGCCGGCAACTTATAGAACAAAAAAATTATTATGAGGAAATTTTGCGTCCGTATAAAAAGGTTGAAAAAATCAGAAAAAAATTAGGAATAAAATTTGAAAATAACAAAGTAAAAACACAACAGGAATCACCGAAAACAGAAACTGATAATGCTGATAATTCAGATAACATTGAAGAAGCAGATAATGTTAAAGAAGAGGAAAATGTATCAGAAGTTAAAACAAGTAACAGACCTAAAGTTTCCGTAATTTTACCTGTATATAATGTAGGAAAATATTTAAGACAATCATTAGACAGTTTAATAAACCAAACATTGAAAGATATTGAAATCATTTGTGTTAACGACGGATCAACGGATGATTGTTATGATATTCTCGAAGAATATAAAGAAAAAGACGGAAGAATAGTTGTTATACATAAAGAAAATAAAGGTACGGGAGCTGCTCGCAATGACGGATTGAGAATTGCAACAGGTGAGTGTATCGGTTTTGTTGATCCTGATGATTGGGTAAAACCAAATATGTTTGAAAGGTTGTATAATCTTATAAAAGAAAAAGACCTTGATATAGCAATGTGCATGCCTGACGGGTATAACGAAAAAGAAGGTGTAATGGCACCATTTCCGTATTTTGTTGATGACAATTTTAAAAATATTATTGACGACAGAATTTTCAATTGGAAAGATTTATCTCCGTTTGCTTATCCTATGTGCGTTTGGAACAAACTATATACAAAAGAGTTATTTGATAAAAACAACATAGAATTTGCGGAAGGCTTAGATTTTGAAGATCATAAAGTAATTTTCGGGACTCTTCTGACAGCTGAAAAAATATTCTTTATTAGAGAAAAACTCTATGTATACAGATATAATAGAGAGGGGTCGGTTCTTACGGATAACAACCGCAGATTAATTGACCATATTGAAATCTTTAATATTGTAGAAAACTTGATGAAGAAAACAAAGACTTTTGAACCGCTGAAAAAAGATTTCTTAATTTATAAAATTCATAATATTTTATATTACTACAGTATGATAAAAGATGAATTTAAAGAAGAATATTATAAAGAGATGATAAAATCAATAAAACTTATGAATTTATCAGACGATGAGAAAAAAATGCTGGGTGAAAAATTCCCCGAATTTGAAAAACTTCAATTAGGGTAACTTAAAATCATATTGAATATTTATCAGAAAAACATTTTCGTATCTGAAAACGTTCAATATTGTGCTAAGCATCTTTCCCCTTTTTCTTATTCTTGCCAAATTATTTTGCGTTACTGTCAAGTAATTTTTATGGTTTATCTCTGCAATTAGCCATGTAGGCTATTTTAATATTGCCCACATGGCTAATATAAACGGGAGGTCGATTATTGTAAAGTAAAAGTTGGCTATAGTCTGAATATACTTGGGGAAAATGTACAAGAGATTTAAAATTATTCTAATAATATTTTTAACAGTTGTTTTATTTATAACCCTATCTACGCCGATAATATTAGAAAATGTTGTTCTTTCAAAAGAAGAAACACTGACAATTATTCTTTTTGTACTTTCTGTAATTTTAACAATAAAAGTAGTCAACTTTACAGAAGAGCAAAATTTGCGTGAAAAAATTAATACTTATAATGCACAAATAAGTACTATTTTTAATAGTGTAACATTTATAATGTATTTAAAAGACATTAAAGGTAACGTTTGTGTTGCAAATCAGGCTTATGCGGATTTGTTAAATTGTCCGTTAGATAAAATCATTGGACATCCGACATACTACTATTATAAAGATGCTGAAAGAACTATCAATGAAGATAAATGTGTCATCGAAAATAAAACTATGATTGTGATTGAACGTGAAGTTGAGTCTGTAAGCGGAAACAAAAATTGGTACAGAATAGATAAAATTCCCGTTCTTAATAAAAAAGGGAAAGTTACTCACATAATCGTAATATTTAAAGATATTACTGATGAGAAAAAGTTAGAACAAAAGAAAGATACCTTTGTAGCAATGTTGACACATGATTTAAAAACTCCGACAATTGCTCAAATAAAAAGCCTTGATTTATTGCTAAAAGATTATTTCGGGAAATTAACCGACGAACAAGCCTCTATCGTTGATACGATAAAACATTCTTGTGAATATATGTATAATTTAATCTATACAATTTTAGATACATATAAGTATGATAGCGGTCAATTTATTATAAAATATGATTCATTTAAAATAAAGGATTTAATCTCCGAAACGGTTCAAGATTTAGAATCAATGTATTCGGATAGAATGCAGACAATAAATATAAAGACAGATATTTCCAATGATATTGTTTCTGCGGACAGGTTTCAAATAAAAAGAGTCGTTATGAATTTATTATCGAATGCAATAAGTTACGGAAATAAAGATTCTCAAATTGATATATTTTTATCTCAACATGTAGATATAATAGAATTCAACATTAAAAATCAGTCAAAATATATAACAAAAGAACAAATGTCTGATATATTTAAGAAGTTTAAATCTTTATCCAATACAAGAATTCAATCAGCCGGGACAGGGCTTGGGTTATATCTTTCAAAAAAAATTATAGATGCTCACAATGGCAAAATATATGCAAACAGTAAAGAAAATGGCGAATGTTGTTTCGGTTTTCTTCTTCCTTATGCTAAAAATAAAGGTGCTAAATTAATAGCAGAATATAAAAATTAGTATAATAATGCTATTTAAAAAAATTAATTGTGGTAATTGTCAGAGGTTCTGAACAGATTGACATGTGTATTATAATCTAAGAATACATGTCGCAATAAACTTTGTTTCAGGGTTGCAATTTCTTTATTCATTAGTCAAAGTATGCCCAACAAATATAATTTTCATTGTTTTTGTCAGGCAGTGCCTGACCCATCTTTTATTAATAATTTAATTATTTTCTTTTATTGCTTTTTTGAATAATTTATTCATACTGTCGATAAAAGAAAGTCCTTTTGCGGCAACTTCCATAGAACATCCGTTATCCTTTTTATCTGTAGTAAAGAATTTATCGGAATGTATATCGCAAAGTGCGGTAGTTGCTTCTTTTAGAGCTTCTGTTCTGTCTTTGCCCGCAATTAAATTATTAATATATCTTGCTTTAATGTCATTTACTGCTTGCTTATTTGTTTTGTGTGCTTTGTCAGCTTTGAATGCAATAATTGGTGTAATATTCATATAAACCCTTTCTCTTTAATTCTAAAACTTATAAATATAAATTTTGTCAGTTAGGATAAAAAATGAAATATAAAACAGAAAGCACAAAAAGTCCCCAAATTACAGGGTTTGTCTTTTCTTTTTGTCCGCATAATACCTTTAAAATCGGGTAAATTACGAACCCCGAAATAATACCTGTTCCAATATTATAGGTAAAAATCATTGTGCAAATTATAAAAATACTGCATGCATATTCTGAAATATCGTCAAAATCAATACCTGTGATAACACTTGTCATCAGTGTTCCGACATATAATAACGCAGGAGCGTATGCATAAGGCGGTATAACTGTTAAAATCGGAGTAAAGAACAATCCGCAAAGGAATAAAACTCCGACTGTTACAGCACTAAGTCCTGTTCTTCCGCCCGCACTCATTCCCGTCATAGAGTCAAGATATGCTCCTGTTGTCGTTGTGCCGAATACAGGTGCTAATATAACCGATAAAGAGTCGGCTATCATTGGGCGTTTTAAACTTGTATTCTCACTATTACCTTTATATGATAAACCTATTAAAGCTCCCGCCGTATCAATATTTACCAATAGAAATAATACGAATAAAATAGGCAAAAAGTTTTTATTCAATAATCCTGATAAATCTATCTGCATAAATGAAGAAGAAATGCTTGTCGGGATTGAAATGATTTTTGACGGCAGTTCAATATCTCCAATACAAATACCGATAACGGTAGTTGTAATTATTGCAATTAAAACTGCACCTTTTATTTGTTTTTTAGCTAATGCAACAATTAAAAGAAAACAAAATATTGCAAGTAATGTGTGAATATCAGCAAAGTTACCAGCTTGTAACGGTATCGGGTTTTGCGTAAAAACAACAACCCCCATATCTCTTAATGCGATAAACGCAAAAAACATTCCAAGCCCGATACAAAATGATAATTTAATAACCTCGGGAATTTTATTAACAATATAAGTTCTTATATTTAATATTGTCATAAGGAATAGCAAAATACCGCATACAAATATTGCAGCAAGAGCAGTTTTTAAAGAATATCCCATTGCTCCGACTACCGTATAAGAAATAAATGCCGTTTCACCTAATAACGGTGCAACTGCATAAGGTTTATTTCCGATAAATCCCATTAGAATACTTGAAAGAAATGTAACTAATGCAGTTACGACAACTAAAACACTAAAATCCAGACCTGCTTCTTCCAAAATTTTAGGGCTGACAACAAATAAATATGACATAGTAAAAAATGTTGTAAGACCTGCTAACAGCTCTGTTTTTACGGTTGTTTCATTTTGCTTTAAAGCAAATATCTTCTCTAATAATTCCATTTACAATAAACTTTCTAATTTTATTTGCGTTTTTTTATCAAAAACTTCCTCTGCTCTTTTTTCTCCCGATAAAACAGATTCTGTTTTTTCAATAATTATATCATTAATTCTGTTATAATTTTTGTTGACAGGTGTCGGTTTCGTATTTTTTAGCATTGTTATAAATATTTTTTCGTGCGGAATTGAATCTTTAATGTATTCATTCGCAACATCAATTCGGGCCGGTACAATTAATCCGTCTTTAGCCAATTTTTCCGATACTTCTTTTGAAGATAGATATTTTATGAACTCTATTGCTTCATCTTTCTTTTTTGATTTTTTAGCGATTGCCCATCCTGAGGAATCAACATATACTTTATTCTCCGTTGATGACGGAAATTCTGCAATATCCCAATTAAAATCGAGTGTTTCCTTAATTTTTGGCATAAGCCATCTTCCGCTTAAAAGCATTGCAATTTTGCCGTTTATAAACATTTGGGTTGTTGTCATACTTCCGACTTGAGATTTATTCGGTGCAATATGGTATTTATTTGCCATATCCGAGTATAAGTTCAAGGCTTCCAAACTTTTTTTATTATTTATAAGCAGGGTGTGGGTATCATCTGCCAAAATCCCGCCGCCGTTTGCGTTAAGGTAGTAAATCCAAAACAGAGGATTGTATTCATAATTTATTCCGAAGTGTTCCTTTGTAGTGAGTATTTTTGCGGTATTTATCAATTCCTCAACCGAATTAAACTTTCCTTTATAAGGAACTCTCTGTTCTTTCAAAATGTCTTTATTTACATAGAGAACAAGATTTGAAATATCTCTCGGGATTGCATATAATTTTTGATTTCGTTTAAAACAATCAATTGATGATTTAAAATACTCTTTTTCAACATTTGGGAAATATGGAGTTAAATCTTCAAGCAAATCAGATTCTATATATAAATCAATATTTTGATTATTAAAAAAGATTACATCAGGCTCTAAAGAAGAAGCAAACAACAAATGGATTTTTTGAAAATAATTTTGCGGAATATGTAAGAATTCAATTTTTTTTCCGCTTTTCAACTCATAATCGGATATAGTTTCTTCTATGATTTTTACTTCACTTTGAGACCCCCAAGACGCAAACCTTAAAGGATTATCTTTTTTTGAATTATTAACAATATAAAAAGCAGTTGTCGCAAGTATTACGGCTATAATGCTTATTATCGCCTTTTTCATTATTATAATTTAGCCAATTCTTTCATATCAGTATCTGAAATTTCTACCATAGCTTTGTACGAATCAAGTCTTACAATGTAGATATCATTGTTCCCGTTTTTATCATAATATCTTGCCTGTAAATTTATTTGAGTTAAGTCTTGGAATTTGTTTAATAAAAATACATTGTCGTTTATAAATCCAAAGAGAGCTAAAGTGTCATCAACCGTAGTTAAATAAAATCCTTTAGCAGGTGTAATATTTAAGATAGAAATTAATTCGGCATTTGTATTCTCTTTTTGTACCGGAGTTTCTTCTTCTGTTTTTATAACTTCATCAACGGCAGGCATTCTTAACCCTGAATTATTTGAATTTGTTTGAACAAGCGGATTAGTGTGCATTGTTCTGACCCCTGACGGGTTTAATTTAAGAAGATTAGATGTTTGTTTAAGCGTACTTTTAAATTCCGTATTGCTATTCATAGCTTTAGACAAAAACGGTAGCTCAAAACAATCAAAAGTATTTCGTTCCGCAGGTTTTAAACTTTTACTTATAGTTAACTTCGGAAGTACCTTTTGAGTATTTTTATTCATAGGAGCCGGTGTATATTCCGGCTCTTTATCTTCAAATTTTTCGTAATTATCATCAAAAGCACTTTTTGTATAAGTTGTGTATGATAATGATTTTGCTTGCAACAACGTTTTTGCTCTTATCAGCTTTAGTGTTCCTGCAACAATTGAAAATATAAACAATAATCCTAAAACATTTTTAACCGTTTCCCAAGTGGAAAAGTCTTTCGTATTTGGAGTATAAACGCTTGAATTAAGGTTTAGAGTGTAATTATTTTTTGTATCAACATTAAGTTTTATATAATTTATTTCTTTTCCGTTATTGAAATAAGATTTTTCTTCAATATTAAGTTTTATATTTTTCTTATCTTTTTTATTTTTGTATATAACGTTTAAATTCTTTTCCGGCATTGCGGTTTGAGGAAGAAAAACAAAATAAGAACCTTTTTCCTTGTTCTGAACAAACGCTTTTCCCGTATATTCAGAGTCAAAAAGTAAATCAAGCGTATATGAATTATCTTTTCCGTCTAAAATATGGATTTCAGACAACGTATTTTGTGCTGCAAACCCTGTTAAAGTAAAGAAAAAATAAACAAATCCGATTAATAAAAACTTAATAAAATTACTTCTCATCAAGAAAACCTTTACAGTCAAATCATTTTCGTATTCCAACGATACACAATAATATTAAACCATTAAAAAAGATTTTTTGTTACTTAGAGGTCATTTTTTAGGCAAAATATTAAATAATATTTACTTCTGTTTACAACCCGCATCTTTACCGTCAATTTTTCCGTCATAATCGTTATCTGTTCCGTCATAACAGGAACCTATCGATTCCAAACTTTCTGCATAAGGATCAAATGTTTCATATTTTGCAGGTATTTTTGCCCATAAATAAAGAAAACATTGTTTTAAATATACTGCAATATCTTTATTTTCAATGATAACAACATTCTCGTCATTTCGTTGTTCTCCGTTATTAGTAAAATTCATAGAACCGATAATTGAATATTGGTCATCAATTATAATTGTTTTTGTGTGCATTTTTCCTGCATAATTTTCTGTTTTAACTTTAATTCCGTATTCTCTTAATGTCTTATGAATTGAATATTTTGAATGAGCATTTGTAGCATCATCTATAATTTTTATTTCAACTCCTCGGTTATGGGCATTTTTTAATTCTTCAATTAATTCTTTTTTTGTTATAAAAAATACCGGAATATAAATATACTCTTTAGATTCTCTTATCAACGGAATTATTTGTTTTCTAATCGGACTATCCTGCGGTGAAAAGTATGCACTTATTTTTGTATTTGAATTTAAGACTATTTTATTTTCCTGCGTTTGTTCTTTTTGAGTGTGGAATTTACCTGAGTACATTTGTTCAAACTCTTTTTTATAAATTTTTGCAAGCTCAAGAGAAGAAATTAAAACATTTATATTGGAATTAAATTCTGTTATATCAGTGCCTGAAATATTAGAACTTCCTGTCCAAACTTTTTTATCATCGAAAATAAAAAATTTATTGTGCATTATTGCGGCACGATTATTATTGTCGTATTCTTCATCTGTTTTATAATCTTTAAGTTTTAGTTTTAGCTTTTCCGTATCCTGATAATAGTTTCCCTCTTTTTTATCAAAATCGGTTACCCATCTTATTTTTACACCTCTTTCTTTTGCTTTAACAAGAGCGGAAAATATTTCATCCTGATTGTTTATTCCGTAAATTGCAAAATCAATTGAGTTTTGAGTATTATCAATTTCTTTTTTCAAATCTTTGCAAGCAAGGGCATCACATTTTGAAGATGATCTCCAAATTTTATTTATGTCAAGAAAATATATTTTTATATCGCCTTTTGAATATGTTTCCGCTACTTTAGATTTTATTCTTAACTCATCAACTTTTTTCTTTTGTTTTAATTCCTCTTTTGTTTGCGGAAGTGAGCAAATTCGGCAGCCTGTTATATCATCCGTTAAACTGTCTTTTTTTATAATTTTTATATTTTTACTTTTTCTGCCCTCAATACAATTTAATGTGTGATATTTTTTACTTCTTGTATTTAAGAGTACATAATCATCCAAATTTATGGACTTGATATAATCAACCAATTTCCTTTTTGAATTATCGTCATTGGTATAAAAATAATCGGTACTTAAAAGAAGCTCCTCATAACTTTTGTTATTAACAAAAATTTTATTATCATTTAGCGTAACATATTTATTATTTAAAATATCTTTTGCAGTTTTGTCAGCAAAATAATTTAAGAAAAATTTTTCATTATCTCTTAAACCGCCTAAAATTTTGTCATCCGAATAATTTTTATCTTTCTTTATAAAAAATATGTTTTCAGAAATAATCGGTTCTGTTTCGTCGAAAATCAAGTTTTTATTTGTATCAACAAAAATTGAACAAGGGGAATTTATTTGCAATACTTTCATATAAGATGAATTTTCTTGCAAATAATATGCACACACCAATATAAACAGTATAACAAGTGAACTTAAAAACTTTTTCATAAAATTATTATACTATTAATTTAAAAATGAATTATTGTTTATAATAATTGAAAACATCATTAACAAGGTTAACAACTCTTGTAGTGATTTCTTCAATATATTCAGCATCAGTAAGCCCGTTTACGACAATATCGGCATTTTTCATAGTTGGTCTTATATAAATTTGAGCAGTTGAATTTACATCATTAAATTGATGTTCTGCTGCTACACCTGTTTTGCCTCTTGAAGAGGCTCTTTCAAACCATCTTTTTTTGATATCTTCAAAAGGAGTAAATACATAGATTTTAACATCAAACAAGTCAACAAGCTGTTCGCCTAAAACATATAATCCCTCTGCAAGTATTGCTCTTGTCGGGTTTTTGTATGCTCGGTTTGAAATACTTTCGCAAGTAACAAAATCATACTCGGGAGCATTTACACCGCAACCGTATTTTAAACTTATTAAGTGGGCTCTCATTAAATCAAGATTGAAAGCATCAGGTCTATCAAAACTGAAACCTGTTTTATATAAATTTTCATAGCTGCCTGCTGCTTTTAGTTCTTCTGATGTATCTTTGTAATAATCATCACAACATAAAGAAGTGTATGATTCATTAAATAATTTTTTTCTTAATGCTTTTGAAACATAATTTACGAAAGTTGTTTTTCCTGATGCAGATTCACCGGTAATTCCGATTAAACATTGATTTTTTTTATCACTGACAAATTGTTTAACAATTCTTATTAACAGTTCTTCATCCATAGATAAAATCAGGGGTTGCTTTTGTTGGCGGTCATCTTCTAAGATCTGTTTTAATCCGTCAATTATTTTAAAAGTTATCAGATTAAGATTTGAATTTACTTCTTTTTCTGAATTAAATATTTTTTCTATAGTACTTTCGATAGACATCATGTTCTCCACAAAACTTCCCTTATATAAAATATAATTATAAAATAATTTGTTAGTTTTTTACATTAAAATTAACAATTATTTATTATGTTTTTTTATATAAAAATTAATTTCCTCAATTCGTTCCTGTACAAGCATTTTTATATGGTTTACGGTTTCTTCCGCTTGTTTTTGGTTTTCAATAACTTTATTAAACATAAATTTCTTTTTTATATTTATTATTAAACTCTCTTTAAAGTTTTTTAAATATTCGCAAATTGAAGAGTCAATATATTTTAAATCATCTATAAAAGAGGATAATATCTCATTTGTAATAAAAATTGAATCTCTTGCGTTATTTGCTTTTATTGAGTTTGATAAAATGTTTAAATTTAACAACAACTTTTTATATGTTTCAAGTACAACTTTTTTCTTTTGAGGTAATGTTTCAAGAAAATATTTTTTAGTTGCTTCATATCCTCTTTCAATCAATTTTTCTTTTTCATTTTTATCGAGTGTAAAATCAAACATTATGACATCTTTTGTATCGATAATTACATAGTCGTATCTGTCATTTTCATGGTAAAGATTGTAGATATTTTCTGTTGATAAATACCAAATTGTACTCAAAACAGAATTAACATAATCCAAAGGATTTTTAATTTCCTGATTTTCTCTTGAACCCTCTAATCTAAACTCAAGCAGTCTGTTTTCGGAGGTATTTAAGTCCTTAAAAACTTTCCATGCCGGCCAGCTTTTTATTAAATCCCCGTCAACAAGTATTGCGTTTCCATAGTTTACAGGTTTCATAAGCCCGGGCATGCCGGCAGATACTCTTACCGCAAAAGCTATTTCCTCATCAGGAGTATTTTCTTTTGAAAATATAAACGGAGTATTAGTATTAATATCAAGGGTTAAAATGTATAAATTCTTTTCAATATCTTTAAAACGAACTCGTTTTGTATCTTTTTTGTAACTTTTACCATAATATTTTTTTTCGATTTTTTCTCTTAACCAATCTAAGAAAATTTCCCCTTTGCTGATTGAAAGGTCAGACTCAAACAAGGAAATATTAATATCACGAAACATATTAAAATTAAAATCGAGAAAAAAATCTTTTATTTCGTCAATACTGTAGCCGAGAGCAAACAAAGAAGCAAATACAGAACCTACTGACGAACCGGCAATAGAACTTATTTCAACATTAAACTCTTGCAATGCTTGCATTGCCCCGATATAACACATGCCACGAATAGCACCGCCACCAAACACACAGTTATATTTCATAGAATTCTCCAAACAACCTGTAAAAAAAGCCCGAAGACTTTGAAAGTTTTCGGGCTTTAATATTTTTTATTGGCAATTAGCCGCTTCTTCTTCAGTTACGCCCTTAATTGTTAAGCTGACTTTTCCTCTGTCATCTATTTTAAGAACTTTAACCGTAACGATATCTCCTACATTTAATCTGCCTTCGATTGTATCAATTCTTTCTTTGCAGATTTGAGAGATGTGAACCATCCCGTCTTTACCGGGAGCTAATTCAACGAATGCACCGAATTGCATAATCTTTACGACTTTACCTTTGCAAACCATACCTTCAACAGGTTTAAAGGTTATTTGGTTAATCATATGTTTAGCTATATCAGCACCTTCTTTATCGTTAGAAGTAATTGTAACTCTTCCGTCATCTTGAATATCAATTTCAGCACCTGACGCTTCAATGATACCTCTGATATTTTTACCGCCGGGTCCGATTACGGCTCCGATATCTTCAACAGGAATATTCATTGTAAATATTCTTGGAGCGTATGGAGATAAATCTTTTGCCGGTTCTGTAATTACTTTTCTCATTTCGCCTAAAATATGAAGTCTGCCTTCTTTTGCTTGAGCTAAAGCACGTCTTAAAGTATCATTTGCAATACCTTTAGCTTTCATATCCATTTGAAGAGCCGTAATACCGTCATCATTACCCGTTACTTTAAAGTCCATATCACCAAGGAAGTCTTCAATTCCTTGAATATCGGTTAATACAACAGGTTCTCTGCCCGGTTCGGTAATCATACCCATTGCAACGCCGCCTATCATACATTTAACAGGAACCCCTGCATTCATTAAAGCCATTGAGCTTCCGCAAGTTGAACCCATTGATGTAGAGCCGTTTGATTCTAATACATCAGATGTAACTCTGATTGTGTATCCGAATTCTTCTTGAGAAGGAAGTGCAGGAATGTTAGCTCTTTCAGCTAAGTGTCCGTGACCTACTTCACGTCTGCCGGGGCCTCTTAATGCTTTAACTTCACCAACAGAAAATCCGGGGAAGATATATTTGTGCATATAAGTTTTTTCTGTTTCAGGGTCAACTCCGTCAAGTTCTTGTTTCATACCGGGACCTGCTAATGTAGCAACAGAAAGGATTTGTGTTTGACCTCTTGTAAATATGGCAGAACCGTGAGCTCTTGGAATAACACCTACTTCGCACCAAATCGGACGAACTTCCGTAGGTTTTCTTCCGTCAGCTCTAACGCCTTCATCTAAAATCATTGCACGCATGATTTTCTTTTCTGCATTTTTAAATTCTTCTGCAACAAAGTCAATGCCTGTTTCTTCAATGATTTGTTTGATGTAGTGATCATCCGGAAGAGCTTCGATTTTTTCTTTAACAAGTTTTTTAGCTTCGTCTAATTTTTCTTGTCTGTATTTTCTGTCGAAGTTGTGGTATGCATCAAAAATCATATCGTGAGCAGTTTCATCAATGATTTTCTTTAATTCGGTTGTATCATAAGGGTTGACAAACTCTTCTCTTACAACACCGCATTCTTGAGCAAATTGAAGTTGAGCTTCGCATTGTTTTCTGATTTCAACTTGAGCAAACTCAACTGCTTCCATAATATCGTCTTCAGTAACGAATTTGCAGCCTGCTTCAACCATGATTACGCTGTCGTGTGTACCTGCAACAACGATATCTAAGTTTGATTTTGCAGCTTCTTGGTGAGTCGGGTTAGCAATAAGTTGACCGTCAACTTTAGAAACTCTGACTGCACCAATAGGTCCTTCAAAAGGAACTCCTGACAACATTAATGCAGTAGAAGCACCTAACATTGCCAATGTATCCGGTTGATTTTCTTGGTCATAGCTGAATAATTGAGCTACGATTTGAATATCATTTCTATAACCTTTAGGAAATAAAGGTCTGATAGGTCTGTCTATTAAACGTGAAATAAGGATGGCCTTATCACTTGCTTTCCCTTCACTACGGTTGTAGCCTCCGGGGATACGTCCGATAGCAGACATTCTTTCTTCATAATCAATTAATAATGGGAAAAAGTCTATTCCTACTCTTGGTTCGGGGCTTACGCAACAATGTACAAATAACATTGTATCTCCGCATCTTACCGTAACTGAGCTGGTAGCAGACTTCGCATACTTACCTGTTTCAATGGTAACTGTCTTACCCCCTACAGGTATTTCGATTTTCTTTGATTCTACCATGTTTTTCTCTTTTCTTTTTTACACTTCTGTATTCGATTATAATTATAACCGAAATATAAATTTATGTATATCTTACCGCCACTTTATATTTAAATAAATTTATAATTTATTTTTTAGAATAATTGTTGTAAAATTTTATTTATGATAGGGCGTGTAGTTAAGATATTTTCAGATTTTTATTATGTTGAAACTCAAACAGGTATTGTTGAGTGCAAGTTGAGAAGTGTTTTAAAAAAACAAAAAGAAGATGTTCTTACGGGGGATTATGTTGAAATAGAACAATTTGACCAAGGGTCTATGCAAGCATTTATTTCTAAAGTTGTTGAAAGAAAAAATCTTATTTCAAGACCTAAAGTTGCTAATATATCTCAAGTAATAATTGTTTCAGCCCTTAAAGAACCTGATTTGAAATTTGAACAGTTAGACAGATATATTGCTCTTTGTGAATATCACAAAATAATACCCGTATTATGTTTTAACAAAGAAGATATTCAGGAAAATTCAGAATTAAGAGATGAAATTCTGAATATTTATCAACCGCTTAATTATAGAGTTGTATTTACATCTGCATTAAAAAAGACGGGAATTGAAGAATTAAAGCCTATATTAAAAAATAATACTTCAATTTTGTGCGGTTCATCAGGAGTCGGAAAATCCTCTTTGATTAATGCACTTTTAAATTCTTCAAAATTAAGAACTTTACCTGTTTCGGAGAAAACAAAAAGAGGAGTTCATACAACAAGACATTGCGAGCTTATTGACATTGAAGATAATACTTTTATTGTTGATACACCGGGGTTCTCTCATTTAAAATTTGACTTTCTGCTTCCTGATAAAATACAAAAATTATTCATAGAATTTAAGTATAAGGATTTTAATTGCAAGTTTAAAAATTGTCTTCATATAGGAGAAATCGGTTGCAGCGGTGAAAAAATAATTGAAGAAATGCCTCAATCAAGGTATGAGAGCTACAAAAAACTTGTATCGGAAGCCAAAGAGTATGAAGAAAAAATATCTAAAAAATCTATTAAAAATGAAGGCAATATAAAATACAATCAAAATAAAATAATGACGAAAATTTCACATAAGAAACGCAATAATTCAAGAAAAACTAATAAACAAAATATGTATAAGGATGAAATGTAATATGGAAGAAACGGCAAAAAAAAGGTTTGAAGACCTTCGTAAATCGGTTGAAGAACACTTAGATAAATATATGGAAGTCTTTTATCCTGAAAGTATTTATGAGTCAATGAGATATTCTGTTTTAGCCGGAGGGAAAAGGCTAAGACCGGTTATGGCATTAGAAGTTGCTTCATTATTCGGAGTTAAACTTGAAACTGCAATGCCGGCAGCTTGTGCAATTGAAATGTTACATTCTCAAAGTCTTATTCACGATGATTTACCGGCAATGGATAATGACGATTACAGAAGAGGAAAGCCCTCAAATCATAAAGTATATGGAGAAGCTACCGCAATATTAGCAGGCGACGCATTATTAAGTTATGCTCCCAAATTGATAATAGATAAAACTCCGGAAACTGTTGACAGAAATGCAATAATAAATGTATTAAGAGAATTTTTTATTGCGGCAGGTGTTGACGGTATTATTTCGGGGCAAATTGTCGATTTGGATTCCGAGAATAAAAAAATTACCAAAGAAACTTTGGAATATTTATACGAATACAAAACTGCAAAATTATTTATTCTTGCAGTAAAAACAGGTGCAATACTTGGCGGAGCAATTCAAAAACAGATTGACGCATTAACTGATTTTGCGAAATATTACGGATATGCGTTTCAAATTTATGATGATATTTTAGATGTTACTTCGACCCTCGCTGAATTAGGCAAAACTCCGGGAAAAGATGCTATTGAGGGAAAATCTACTTATGTGGCAATGTTTGGTTTGGAAGAAGCAAAAAAGCAAACACTATTCCTTTGCAAGCAAGCTTATGATATACTTAATTCAAACGGAATTTGTTCGCCTGTTTTAAACGGAATTATTTCTGATATTGCAGACGGAGTACATAAAACAGACGAGGTAGAGGGATAAGGGATTTGAATATGTTATTAAATACCAGTTATGAAGTAATTATTACCGGAATAGAGTCTGCAATGATTGCACAACTTTTAAAGTTTATCGGTTATACGATAAAACATAAAAAAGTTAATTTTCAGTTGCTTGCAACCACAGGCGGAATGCCAAGTTCTCATACTGCAGGTGTTGTATCACTTTCGACTACGGTAGGACTTATCTGCGGGTTTGACCAAGTTGAATTTGCAATTGCAGTAGGTTATGCGTTAGTTGTAATGTATGACGCAGCAGGTTTAAGACGTTCAACGGGTAAAATTGCAGCTTGTTTAAATAAAATTCGTGATGACTTCTATTCACACGGACAAATGTCAAACGAAAGATTAAAGGAGCTGTTGGGACACACTCCGTTTGAAGTTTTTGTAGGTGCATTGCTGGGTATTGCAATGGCATTTATTAATCACTATTACGTTTTTCAATAGGTTATAATGACTGATTTTTCACTATTTGATAATATAAATGAAGCTGTTTGCATTTTCTCTGATAAAGGAGAAATAATATTTAAAAACAAACAGTTTATGTTGTCATTCCCGAAATTTAAGTCCTTTGAAAGATTTAAAAAACAATTTAATTTTAATGTTTGTTTATTATCCTCGGATAATATTGCAAATATGACGCCGTTAGATTTTTTGATGTCCGCATCGGAATCTTTTCATACGGTTTGTCAGTTTCAAAGATATAACGATGAAATAGTTTATTTCTATATCTATTCTTTTTCAAAAGATGATTGTAAAATAGTCGTTTTTAAAGATATAACTTCACAATATAACTTGAATACATTAGAGAGCAGATTTAAACAGCTTCAAGTAAAATACGATAGTACAATGTCTGAAAGTGTAAAATTCAGCAAAATGCAAGAACATGCACAAAACCAAGTATTAAAAATGGCTATAATAAACAGGATTTCGCTTGTAATAAGAGAAACAAACGATATTGAAACGGTTTTGGTGTCTGCATTAACCGAAATTCACAATTTGATTGGAGCTTATAAAACATATTTTTCTGTTAAAGAAAAAAATGCTTTTCTGATTAAATATTGCATAAATAACCAAAATGAGGATTTAAACAAAACTACAAATTATGAAGAGGAAGTGCTTCTTGCAATTAAGAATAAAGAAATTGTTATGTCCTCATGTTTAAAAGAGTATCTTAATTCCGATGAAATACTCCACCGCAGTGTAAACAGAATAATCATACCTGTTTATAACAAGAATAAACTTTTGGGAATAATTGTTACGTTTACAAAGCATAAATTTTCTTTGGAAGAAAATCGAGAAATTCTTCAATCAATATCTGTTCAACTTGCAAGTTCTATAATTCAAGCTGAATTAATTCAACAGTTAAACAAAAAGAACAAAAAACTTGAAAAGACTCTTACTGAGCTTAAAGAAACTCAAATTCAACTTATTAATACGGAAAAAATGGCTTCTGTCGGACAGTTGGTTTCAGGCGTTGCACACGAAATAAATACCCCGCTTGCTTCAATCAGTTCAAATTCAAATTTAATAAATAAAATAATATCAAAAGGAGATACTTTAGAGACTTCGCAATTAAGTTTATTAAAAGAATTAAATGATTTGGATATAGAAGCAGCTCAAAGAATTTCAAATATAGTAAAATCATTAAAAAGATTTGTTCGCCTTGATGAAGCAGAGTTTCAAGCTACCGATATTAATAATGAAATAGATTTAACTTTAAAACTGACAGCTCATGAGTTTAAAAATAATATAAAAATAATTAAAAATTATTCAAAACTTCCGCCTGTAAATTGTGCCGTGAATATGCTTAATCAGGTTTTTATGAACTTATTTGTAAATGCTGCACACAGTATTTATGATAAAGGTTCATCAGGGGAAATAACGGTAACTACAAGCCACGATGATAAAAATCTTTGCGTAAAAATAAAAGATAACGGTATGGGGATGAACTCTGACGTGCAAAATAAGATTTTTAATGTAGGTTTCACCACAAAAAAAATCGGTATCGGTACAGGCTTAGGACTCTCTATCTCAAAAAAAATTATAGAACTTCACAAGGGCAGTATTTCTTTTGTTTCAAAAGAAGGTATAGGAACGGAATTTACAATATTAATTCCGTTAAATTTGTAGTTACATAGAATATTTCTTAACTATTTCGGGAAGAATAATATCCCAAAGTTTATCACTCGGATGAATTTTATCTTCTGTCCAATATGTACTATTGTTGTAGTCAATTCTTTGTTCATTTAAAAAAGTTTTTGCGTCAAAAACTTCAATTCCCGTTTTATTCAATGTTGAAAGTTCTTTTTTTATATATGGTTCAAGTTCTTCTATATCAACCAAAGTAGGAAATCTTATAATTATAAATTTTGCATTAGGGTAGAAATTTTTTATTTGATAAAAAGTACCTTTAATTAACCTGTTAAATAGTTTATAATCTCCGAATTCTTTTCTGACTTTTTGAAGAGAATAAAAATCAAGTAATTTTTTAACCAAGAAAGATGAATATATCGGTCTGAATATGGGTTTTTCTTCAACAGGGTAGTCGTGAACAAGTTTATATCTGAGATTAAATTCCGGAACCAGCGGGTTAACTTGAACATTATATAATCTGAAAACGTGGTCGGGAATAAATGTATAAATTACAAAATCTACATTAGGAGAGAGTTCTTGAAAATTTGTATGTTGAAATTGATAGTACATAAATTGTAATCCGGTTGCGGATTTTGCTCTATTTATACAGCTTCTGTTTGTTAATTTTGAAATTTTATAGCAAGGTGTCTGTTCATAATTTAAGTTAGCCCCGATTGCAAATGAGCAGCCAAACCATAAAATATCATTTTTATCGGAATTTTCAATAATAGCGGACTTACCCCTTAATGTCGGGTTGAAGTCAGAGAGAAGCTCATATTTAGTTTCAACTTTATGCTCCGGAAATACTTTATCAGCCTTTTTAGCAAATTTAGAATTTTCTTTTGCCGTAGCTAAAAACGCAACTCCTTCCAGAATAAAAAGTAACAGAACAACAAATAAAAGATTTAAAAACAAATTCCTTTTCATAACATAATTTTACCATAACTGATATCTCTATTTTTGGTATTAAGTTTTGTAAAGCATTAAAAGCCAATAATATCAACATATTTAATAATTTATATATACAAATTATGCAATTATTAAATATGAATTGTTTTTATATAAGTACGAGAGCTAAATAACAGAAGAGGAAGAATATATGGCAAGAGTTTTAATTTCAATGCCCGAAGACTTTTTAACAAAAATTGATGAAGTTGCAGATGGCGAAAATCGTACAAGAAGTGAATTGATTCGTGAAGCATTAAGAACATACATTCACAAACAACGTGTTAAAGAAAATGCTTTAGCAATTAAAAATGCAAGCATTCTTGAAACATTGTTAGACTAAAAAAGAAACTAAAGAGCGAACTACAGACCGGGAAGATTTTGGGGAAAAGATATAAAAAATGCTTACTTTTGTAAGCATTTTTTTTGTTGTAAAATTTAATTATTAAGAGAGTAAGTAAAAGGAATATGAAATGACTCAACCATTAACAGGTAATGAAATAAGAAAGGCTTTTATTGAGTTTTTCAGAGATAAACACCAATCTACAGAGGTTGCAAGTTCCGGCTTGGTTCCCGACAACCCGACCGTATTGTTAACAACAGCAGGCATGTTGCAATTTTTGCCGTATTATTTAGGTTTGGAAAAACCGCCATATAATCCGCCAAGAGCTGTAACTTGCCAAAAGTGTGCCAGAGCAGGCGGTAAAGATTCCGATATTGAAAATGTCGGAAGAACTCCTCGCCACCACACGTTTTTTGAAATGTTGGGAAACTTCGCATTTGGTGATTATTATAAAAAAGAAGTTATTCCGTGGGCATGGGATTTTGTTACAAATTATCTGAAACTTGACCCGAACAGACTTTGGGTAACAATATATGAAACAGATGATGAGGCTTATGACATTTGGACAAAAGATGTCGGTATTGCACCTGAAAGAGTTATAAGAAAAGGTAAAAAAGATAACTTCTGGGGTCCCCCGGGAGCAACAGGGTCTTGCGGTCCTTGCACGGAAATTCACTACGATTTAGGTGAACATTTAAAATGCTCGGATGATTGTTCTATTGCTACTTGTGAATGCGACCGCTGGGTTGAAATTTGGAACTTGGTATTTACGGAATTGTTCCAAGATGAAGAAGGCAATTTTTCTCCGTTAGATAAGAAAAACGTTGATACCGGAATGGGATTGGAACGTATTGCAATGGTTGTTCAAGGTAAAGAATCTACATTCGAAACGGATTTACTGTTCCCGATATTACAAAAAGTATCATCTATGTGCGGAGTTCCTTATAAAAAAAGCAAAAAAACTGATATTTCTTTAAGAATAATTACTGACCACGCAAGATGTGTTTCATTTATGATTAATGATGGTGTAATTCCGGGGAATGAGGGCAGAAGCTACGTTTTAAGAATGATTTTAAGACGTGCATTAAGACACGGCAAATTATTAGGTCTGGAGCTTCCTTTCTTGAGCGAAATCGTTGATACGGTTATAGCTCAATATAAAGACGCATACCCTGATTTATTAAAAAATGCGGAAAAAATTAAATCTGTCATAAAACAAGAAGAAGAAAGATTTAAGGTTACATTGGACAGAGGGTATAAACTTCTTGAAGATTTAGTTCAAAATTCAAAGCAAATTGACGGCGAAAATGCTTTTAAATTATATGATACATTTGGATTTCCTCTTGAATTAACGGTTGAAATTGCTGCTGAAAAAGGAGTTAGTGTTGATACTGACGGATTCAATGAAGAGATGAAAAAACAAAAGGAAAAAGCAAAAGCAGCTGCTCACAAAATCAGTTTAACAGATGACTTGGTTTATGTTGACGTTGAAAACAAATTTGGCTCTACAACATTTACAGGTTACGAAAAAACAGAAGATGAAGCAAAAGTTGTTGCAATAATTGAAGCACGCGATTTTGTTGATATTGTTTTAGATAAAACTCCATTTTATGCTGAATGTGGCGGACAAGTCGGCGATACAGGTATTATTGAAGCTGCTGACTTTAAAGCAGAAGTTCTTAATACATTCAAGGTTAACAAGTTATTTGTACACAGAGTTCAACTTGTTGACGGAGAAGCTAAAGTGGGAGAAGTTGTCAAGGCTTATGTTGACAAAGAAAAAAGAAATAATATTGCAATTCACCACTCTAATGCACACTTAATTCAAGCAGCATTAAGAAAAGTTTTAGGGGAAGAAGTTCACCAAGCAGGTTCTTATGTTGATGAATCAAAAACACGTTTTGACTTCACATTCCCTCGAGCAATGACAAAAGAGGAAATTTCGGAAGTTGAAAATATTGTTAATGCGTGGATTGGCGAAGACCTTAAGCAAACAACAGAAATTATGAATATTGAAATGGCTAAAAAGTCAGGAGCTATGGCTTTATTCGGAGAAAAATACGATGAAGAAGTTCGTGTTGTAAAATTTGGAGATGTTTCAGCAGAGCTTTGTGCGGGAACTCACGTTTCATCTACAGGAAAAATCAGATTAACAAAGATTGTTTCTGAAGCTGCAGTTGCGGCAGGTACAAGAAGAATAGAAGCTGTTTGCGGTGAATCTGCAATTAAATATTTAAGCGAAAAAGCTGAAATAGTTGATAAAATGGCTCACTCTTTCAAGGTTCCGGTTGAAGAACTCGGTGAAAGAATTTTGAAATTGGTTGTTGATAACAAAAATCTTCAAACAGAAATTTCTAACTTAAAAGAAGCTCAAGCAAAATCAAAATTCCAATCATTTATTTCAAAAGCACAAGATATTGCAGGCGGAAAGTTATTTATATCGGAAATCGATGCATTTTCTGCTCCGCTTGTTAAACTCGGCTGCGAAATGTTAGGTTCAAAACTTGGCGAATGTATTGTTGTATTAGCTTCGGTTGATACCGATAAAATAACTTACGTTGTTAAAGTTTCTGATTCATTCGTAAAGAAAGGCATAAACGCAGGTCAAATTGTTTCTAAACTTGCAAATGCAACAGGAGGAAAGGGAGGCGGAAGACCAAACTTTGCTCAAGGTGCAGGTAAGGATAAAACAAACTTGCGAAATACCTTATCAGAGATAGAAAAAGAAATAAAAAATTCTATATAAAATTCACGAATAGCTACAAAAAGTAAGAAGATTAAAATAATTTTCTTACTTTTTGTAACAAACTTTTATAAAAATTAAAGAAAATAAAAAGATATGCCGATTATACTTATGGAATGTAATTTTTAGGTAGTGTTTATGAATAATGAAATAGGAAGTAATAACAGATATATACCCCCTCAATATCAAAAATATGATTTAAATAATGATGGAGTTTTATCGGAGGAAGAGATTTCTGCGGGAGAAGTAAATACTAATATTTTTGAAAGTTCAGATATTAAAAATGAAGAGATTTCTTTTAATAATGAAATTGTGAACTCTCAAGAATTTCTTGAACAATCAATTGAGATTATGTATGCGGAAATTGAAGCTAAATTGGAGAAAGCATATAGTGAAATTCAATGTGAGAACAATTCGAAAAAGGGTATTGGCAAGATTGTAGGCTCAATTCAGGGAATTTTTGGCTGTGGTAGCAAAGGAGAACTTGATAAAATTGAAAAACAGATGTCAACCCTCTTAGCAGCAAAAAATGATTATGATAAATTAGCAGAATTATATGAAATAGTAATGGGGGAGCCAATATCTGTTGATAAAATAAATAATTCAATAAATTCTTCATCAATAGTTAGTAACATACAAAATGGGTACTATCAAAATCAAGATGGCACCGAAATAACTCTAACAGATTTAAATGAGAGCTTGAAACTTCAAGCAAAGGATTTAATGACACAAATGGAAGAAACTGTCTCCGGACAAGGAATCATAAGTAAAGGAGTAAATTGGGTTAATAATATTCTTGATATTGGAACTTGTGAGAAGGAAGTTTATGCTAAAATTGAAAATTATCAAAAATTAATAGATAGACTTGATAATTGCAAAGACCCTACTGAATATGCAATGCTATATAAGGAAATTACAGGACAGGATTTCTCAGAAGAAAGTATAAATAGTCTTATTACATATAAAAGGTTTAGTGAAGAATTAAAAACATGTGATAATTCAGAGCGAAGAGAAGAATTAAAAACAGGATTGGATAGCCTTAACCTTTTAAACAATTCTTCAGCTGCAGAAGCAATTTATGATTATCAACAAACTCAAGAATCTGCTGTTAGCGGTATTTCAGGGGCAATTTCAGGCATTGTTTCATCCGTACTTACAGGATTAGCAGTAACTGCAATGGCAGTTCCGCCTTTTCAACTTGCAGGGGCCGCTTTATTTGCTGCAAAATATGCGGTGGCAGGTTTAACAAGTGCGGCTATAAATACCGGCATAAAAGCACTTGACGGTGCAACAAGTAAAAAAGGATATAGTTGGAAACAAGCAGGAAAAGATGCGGCAGTTGGGGCTTTAAACGGAATCGTTAATATTGGGGCAAATGCAATTGGCAATAAAGTTACAAGTGTATTAGGCTCAAAGTTTGGGACTTTATTTAACGGAACAAAACAAGGATTAGTAAAAGTATCTTCAAAATTAATAGGGGAAACATGTGATGGAGCTATTGATGGTGCTATAAGTTCATCTGGAGAATATATTCTTAATTCTGCATTTAAAGGAGAAAAAGTTGATCTTGTACAACTTGGAACAAATACATTTCTTGGAGCCACTTTTGGGGGACTTACAAATATGACACTATCAGGAGTTTCTCAACTTGGAAGTTATGGAATAAGTAAAGCAAAAACATTAAAAAGTAAAATTATAAAATTAAAGACAATATTAAATGATGCATCAGAAGCTCATTCTCGTAAATTAGATTTAAAAACAAATCAATCACAAACTCCTAAAATAGCAATTTCAGAAGAAAAAGTATCAAAGTTGCTAAAGGCAATTGAAGATGATAAACTTTCCCAAATGTATATACAGACTGTTGCAAACAAATGCGAAGGAACTCTGATAGACTTGATGTCCATGTTTACGTCTGATGATTTGTATAGAAACATACTGTCCGGAATGTCTGATGATTTTGATAGTTTGATTATTGACATATTATCAAAATCCTTAAAAGAGTTAGATGACTATATGTTAAACTTAGACGATACTGCTGTTATAGAGCAAATGAAAAGTATTCTACTTGCAAACACGAAAAAATGTGTAAATGAGTCAGGTCAACTACTGCTCAGAGAAGCATCAAGCGAGCAAATTAAAGAAACAATCGAGGGAATGGGAATTGGGGCTACCAAAATAGCACAGATTCTATCTGACAATGCAGAAATAATGGACAGCCTTGCAGCGTATCCAAATATACAAAAAGCATTAAGAGAAACAAAAACCAATTGTTCTTTTTCAAGAACATTTGAAGATGCCCAAAGTCTTATAAGTAGAAATTTTGGGGATGAAATTAAATTAAAAAAACAACTAAGTGCTGCAAGTGTTGGTGAAACATATATAGGAGAAACTCTTGATGGGAAACGTGTTGTTGTAAAAATGCTAAAAGAAAATGCAACACCTGAAAACCTTCAAATGGAACATGCGTTTTTTTCAAAAGTAATAAGAGGTCTATCTGATAATCCTGATGAATTGCTTTCTAAATTAGACCAATTATATAAGGATTGGGGAAATGAGTTAGATTACAGAATTGAATATGATGCTAATAAAACGTTAGCTAATTCTGCACAACGGTATAAAGTTGCAAATGCTATAAGTGTTTCTGCTGATGGAAAAATTCTTGTCATGGATTATGCAAGCGGTATTCAAGCTAATAAACTGATAGAAATATTAAAAGATTATCAAACAGATCCGGTCAATTTTGCAACTAAATATGCAAGTGATATTGAAAAATATCCTTGGTTGGGGGATCCTGAAAAAGTTATAAAAGATTTACCGAGTTCTTTAACAAAAGCTTTTGATGAACAACTTATGTTCCCAAAACAAATGGTAAATGGAGAAGTCGGTTCAATAATGCACGGAGATCCACATACAGGTAATTTCTTTATTACAACAAATTCAAAGGGTGAATTAATTCCGGAATTCATTGATACAGGATTATGCGTTAAAAGAACGAGCTCTCAACTATTCGGGGATGCAGAATTTATGATTAATTATGCAACAGGTGATTCAGATGGTGTAGCAAAGTACTTCACGGGACTGTGTGATATAGATGAAGCTAATATAAGTAATGTTGAGAAAACCTTAAGTGAATATATTCAAAAAAATATTTTTGAGTCCGGAAGTAATATAACAAAAGCCGGGGATATTATGAATGGAGTCACTGCTAAATTAAAAGAATTAGGATATGAAATATCGCCTCAAAATACAACAGCAATGAAAGCTGAATTGCAATTTTTCCAAGCAATACAGGAAGTAGGAAAGCTTTCCGGACAATCTATGGATGTTATGCAAGTAATTAAAGACTTACCAAAAATCACAATAGGAATGGCAAAAAATGGAATAAATCCTCTAAATTTAATAAAAATAGCCGGTCGTTCAATAAAAACACATCCGGCTCAATCGCTTGGTACATTATACCAATTTAAACTAACCCGTGTACAAGCAAAAGCACTAATGAAAAAGACGTTAAATAACTTAAAAAAGAATTAATAATTATTAACAATTTGTAAAATTATTTATTTTAATTATCAATTTAAAATTTCTTTATTTTTATTTTATATATGATGATTAATCTTTTAAATAATAACATGCAAACATTTTCTTCCGGTACTGTTCGACTTTCATTGTTACAGGCAGCAAAAAAAATCAGTGGGAAGTTATTAACTGATGAATTTATAAAAGAATCAGTTAGCACGGAAAATCCTAATGATATATCCCCTCTGTCTTCACCTGAAAATGCAAAAAATTGCTGTATAAACATTTTAAAAAAGAAAAATACGGAAAGTTATTATATTGTTGATCAGGATAAGAATATTATTGAATTTAGAGAAGGCGGAAAAACATCTTGTAATATTTTCATAAATAACGAAAAGTATCCAAAATCATCATTACAAGTAATTCATTCTCATCCGACTTTTTCGGATAAATCTGAAGAATATACTTTACCAATAAGTGTTGACGATTTTCATGTTTTAAATTCAAATATCGCAATAAAAGAAGTTACTGCAATTGATAAAAACGGCAAATTCTCAAAATTAGAAAAAAGTAGCAATTTTAAACCAATAAAAAAGAGAAAATTAAAAATTTTAGTTGCTGATTTTTATTCTTATTTATATAATAGTATGACTACAGAAGAAAAAGAGAAGATACAGATATTAAAGAAGTATTGCAATGAAAATCCTAATAACTCAGATTCTATATCATTAAAAATAATGAAAGATATATCTTCACAGCAACATACGAAAACAGGGGCAATTGCTATTCATAAGTTTTGGCTTGATAATGCCGAAAAATACGGACTTAGTTATAGTACAAATCTTTATGGGTAAAGTATGATATAATAAAAGTTGTAAAAATATTGAGGAATTTATGAATTTAAACATTACCGTTCTTATACTTACATTTCTTCTTATCAATTTTTTGATATCACAAAATTATATATTAGTATTCCTAACATTATTAACGGCATTTATATATTTTCTTATGTCTAAATTTATGATAAATAGAAAGAAAAAAGAAGTACATGATTATATTTCTTTAATTTTAGAGAATGAGTCAGCTAAAAAAAATCAAATAATAAACTTGAATAATGAAAAGTGGCAAATTTTTGAAGAATTACCATTCTTTAATAGGGCTTCTGCAAAAAGAGCAGTATGGTTAAAATATAAATATGGTAAGTATCAATCTGTTAATGATTTTGCAGAAAAAAATAACTTAAAAGAAGAAGATAAAAAGCTTTTGTCCTTAATTGCATTTGTATAAAATAGACATTTTGCGGAGTTTATTTTATAATTTATACATAAATTTAATAATTAAAAGGACGAAAATGACTGATAGTATTTCTGACCGGCAAAATATAGAAAATGAAAATTCTAATGATAACAGCGACAATATAAAACCAAAATTTAGAGCAGTTGTAAGAGCTTTCATAGCTAATATTTTAATTACTCTTATAAAGTTAGTTTCCTGGTATTTTACAAAAAGTTCTGCAATGTTTGCAGAAGCTGTCCACTCGGGGGTTGACTCTTTTAACAGCATTTGCCTTATGGTAGGGCTTAAAAGAGGTTCAAGAAGAGCTGACAGAATTCACCCGTTCGGACACGGATTAGAAACAAATGTTTGGACTATTGTTGCTTGTATATTAATGTTTATAGGTTCTATGGTATCTTTATTAAGTGCCTATAACAAAATTTTAAACAATAACCCTGCTGAAATTTTAGAATTGTTAAAACACTATGAGGCACTTGCAGTAATTCTTATTTTAAGTATTTGCTTTGAATCTTGGGCTGTAAACAGTGCAGTTCACGCAGTTTTAGCAGAATCAAATATTGAAAGTAAAAATCCGTTAGTTGATTTCATTAAGTCAATTAAATATGTACATAAAATAAATACTCCGACTACAAAGTATGTTTGGTACGAGGATGTTGTTGCCTTAACAGGTGTTATTGTTGCATTTATAGCAGTTTCAATTTCAAAATACATATTACCGCAAGAACTTGCTCACATACCTGACGGTATTGCTTCAGGAATAATTGCATTAATGCTTTTATTTCTTGCAGGTTACATGCTTAAAAATAATGTAAACTTATTAACAGGCTTATCAGCTGAACCTCAAGTTGAAGAAGTAATTAAGCAAATTGCTGAAAATCTTCATTGCGTAAGCTGTGTAAAAGAACTAAAAACAATGAATATGGGTACATCAGGTTTAATTGTTAACATTAAAATTGAAGTTGACCCTGATATGCAGGTTAAAGAAGCTGATGATATTTCAGAAATGGTTGAAAGAAAGATAAGAGAACACTTCAACAATATTTCACATATTTCGGTTGAAATTGATTCTAATGATGAAGAAGAAAACTGGGAAGATAAGTTTGATAAAATAATCCAAGAGGGCGAAAAAATTGAGGTTATTGACGATAAAGAAGCCAATATGCTTTCAAATTTCTATTCTTTTGCTCAAACGGTTGTAAAAGAAATTATGGTACCTCGTCCCAAAGTTATATTTGTTGACGCAGATGATAATCTTGAAACTCTTATTGATTTGATTATTGAATCGGGGCATACCCGTATTCCTATTTACGAGGGAACTGTAGATAATATAATCGGTGTTATCAATGCAAAAGATGCACTAAGAGCACTTCGTGATAAAACATACGAGCAAGAAGGCTTTGAAATAAAATCAATGGCGAGAGATATTTTAATAATCCCCGAAAATAAATTTATCAGTGATTTATTGAGTGATTTTACTTCATCTAAAAACCAAATTGCTGCAGTAGTAGATGAACATGGCGGTATCGCAGGGATTGTTACTGTTGAAGATATATTAGAAGAAATCGTCGGCGAAATATATGATGAATTTGATGAAGCACCAATTCCCGAACTTATAAAAATAGATGATAATACGTTAAATATTTCATCACAAATGGATATTGATGATATCAACAAAAGGTTTGATTTAGATATTCCGAATGAAGATTTTCAAACTATCGGCGGTTATGTATTCGGGCTGTTAGGAAGAGAACCTGAAGTCGGGGATAAAGTTGAAGACAGAAATTTGTCATTTGAAGTTATTGAACTTGACGGTATCAGAATTTCAAGAGTAATAATGAGAAAAGATACTCCGTTTGTTGATAACGATGAAATAGTTGAAGAAGAAGAAAACAAACAAAATGAAGAATTATAAATTCGGTTATGTTGCAATTATCGGACGTCCAAATGTCGGAAAATCAACAATATTAAACAGATTAATAGGTCAAAAAATTGCAATTGCTACCAATAAGGCACAAACAACAAGACATAGAATAAACGGTATTTTAACAACGGATGAAGCACAAATTGTATTTGTTGATACCCCCGGGATACATAAACCGGTTGATAAACTCGGCGAGTACCTTGTTGATGAAGCAAAAAGTGCAATACCGGATGTGGATTTAGTTCTTTTTGTTGTTGATGGTGCAACAACGGCGGGCAGAGGCGATAAATGGATTGTTGAAAATGTTTTGAAAAACTACAAAGGCGATATGCTTATTGTTGTTAATAAATATGATTTAATAAAAGATATTGCAAAAAGAGAAGAAAATCTATTAACTTACAAAACTCTTTTTGAGAAAAATTATTCTTGTATTAAAATCTCTGCAAAAACAGGTCGTAATTTTGATACGCTTATAAAAAACATAACAAGAAAATTACCTGTCGGAGAAAAAGTATATGATGACGATACAATTACTGATGAAACAATGAGGGACATCGCAAGAGAATTAATAAGAGAAAAAATTCTTCTATATACCCACGATGAAGTTCCGCATAGTGTTGCCGTTGTTATTGATAAGTATGAAGAAAAAGACAATCTTGACAGAATTTCCGCACAAATAATTGTTGAACACGATACTCAAAAAGGAATTATCATCGGTAAAAATGCTTCTATGCTAAAAAAAATTGGAACGGAAGCCCGTAAAGAAATCGAGTTGACCGCTGATAAAAAAGTATATTTAGATTTACAAGTCAAAGTTGTAAAAGATTGGCGTAAAAAATCAAAAGATATTGATTCTATGTATTAAATTTCAAATTTCCTCTAAAATTATCAGCCATCTTTCTGAAATTTTTTGAAACCGACAGATATGCTTTCTTTAAATTTTGCCGAGTAAATTCATCTTCAAACTCCGTAAATTCATTTAAGGAGTAGCTTTGTTTCTTCATTGCACCGTTCTGTGTAGAGTTTTTTGCAAGTGCAAAATTGCCCATTGTTCTTGAAATTTCCATATAAATCCCCGTAAGATTAAGTTTGCCTTATTTATATAAAGTAAAAACAATGGGCAAAAATGCCAAAATTTATAAAATATATTAACTTTATTTAATATAAACTAAAGGTTCTCTCCCTGAATATAGGCTGTATCATTCGTGTTAATTGTTTTTATGACACCATCTTGAATGATTGCATCATTCCCTTCCATTAAAACAAAAAGAGGAAATACTATAGCAGATAGAGCTATACTTTTAAGGACGTTACTCTTTCCTGTTTCGGTAATATTTGTTTTAGATGTAACAACTGTTCCGTCAACTGCATTTGTGTAAAAATCACCGATTGTAATCATTCCGGGACGTCCGATTTTTGATTTCTTTTTAACTGCCAATACTTCTCCGTAAACAGGAGTCCCCTCTTTAATTAAGGCTTCTCCGTTTGCACTTCTTACCGTATTAAGAACGGCAAACCCGACTTTATCTCCAACATTTAAGTTCTCTGCCATAATAGGGTTTACGCTTCGTACTTCAATGGGAGTATTAGCTAATAATGCTGTTTTTGTTTCATTTTTAACCTGAAAAGCATTCATCTTATTAAAATCATATTCTTTTAACGTTGATGATGAGTTAATAATACTGTCTTTTACTTTAATTTCAACTGCTGATGCAACTGAAACGCATAATGTCATAATAGTAAATAATAAAAATATTTTCTTCATACAAAACTCCTTACTAATAAATAATATAATATTTTTTTATAATTTATCAATAAAAAAACAGGAATTTTAACAATTCCTGTTTTTCATTTTTGTTATACTTTTGTAAGTTGCTTATTTTTCTTGTCAGCTCTATCATTTGCAGCA
>CAYYPD010000004.1:0-55951 GCA_964473445.1 uncultured Muribaculaceae bacterium | reverse complement strand
TACCGTCACCCTTTTTTATAATAATCGGCTTACTGTCTTCATTTTCTAAATCTTTCATTTGAGTGAAAGGGTGCCAAACATATTTTAAATCGTTTTCAATCCATTCTTTTTTATTCATAATAACAACTCTCCCCAATGATTTCATGATACATCAAAAAAGGAGATATCGGTCGGATATCTCCTTTTTTCAAAAATATAATTTCTTATTAGTGAGGTATTAATGATAACAAAATACCTGCAGCAACGGCAGAACCGATAACACCTGCTACGTTTGGACCCATAGCATGCATTAACAAGAAGTTTTGAGGGTTAGCCTCTAAACCTACTTTGTTAGACACACGAGCTGCCATAGGAACTGCAGATACACCTGCCGACCCGATAAGCGGATTGATTTTTTCTTTTGTAAACAAGTTCATAATTTTTGCCATTATTACACCTGCAGCAGTTGCAAGCGAGAATGCAATAATACCAAGAACTAATATGAACAATGTTTGAACCGTTAAGAATTGATCGGCTGACAACTTTGAACCTACTGATAAACCTAAGAAAATAGTTACAATGTTGATTAAAGAATTTTGCATTGTATCTGATAATCTGTCTGTAACGCCGCATTCTTTACATAAGTTCCCGAATGTCAAAGCACCGACTAACGGGCAGGCATCAGGCAAGAAGATTGCACAAAGAACAAGAACTGCAATCGGAAATACTATTTTTTCTCTTTTTGTTACAGTTCTTAATTGCTTCATTACAATTTTACGTTCTGCATCAGTCGTCAGAGCCTTCATAATCGGAGGTTGAATAACAGGTACCAATGCCATATATGAATAAGCCGCAACTGCAATAGCACCTAATAATTCCGGAGCTAATTTTGTAGTAACAAAAATTGAAGTCGGACCGTCAGCTCCGCCGATAATACCAATTGCACCTGCCTGAGGTAATGTAAAACCAAAACATACAAGAGCCAATAATAAAGCACCGAATATACCGAATTGAGCCGCCCCGCCTAATAGTAATGTCTTTGGGTTAGCAATCAACGGACCGAAGTCTGTCATTGCACCTACACCCATAAAGATTATTAACGGGAATAAACCTTTATGAATACCTGCCTCATAAACTATTCCCAAGAAACCACTCGGACCTGCCATATCTGCGATAGGAATGTTAGATAACAAACCGCCAAATGCAATAGGAACTAACAATAACGGTTCAAATTGTTTTTTAATACCCAACCACAGCAAGAATAAACAAACTAAAATCATAATCGGGGAACCGAATTGATGTAAGAATTGTTCAACTCCTGACAATGCAGGGTCTGCAGGTTTAATGAAATTCATTATACCTGTTGACATCCAAAGATTTTGTAAACCTTCCGCTAATTGCATTTTTACCTCCTATCCTACTGTTGCCATTATTTGATCTGTTTGAATTTTATCACCTTGAGAGACAGCAACTGAAGTAATAGTTCCTGCCACAGGAGCTTTAATAGGTGTTTCCATTTTCATTGCTTCAATTACGATTATTTCTTCATTTTCTTCAACTGTGTCGCCTTCTGATTTCAATACTCTTAAAACAACACCGGGAAGCGGTGATTTTACTTCAGTACCTTCACCTGTAGAAGCAACTGCTGATGTTTCTTCAATACCGTCTTTTACGTTAACATCGTATTCTTTACCGTTTACGATAGCTTTTCCGTTTTGGAATTTAACAGCATATTTTTTACCGTTTACGCTTACTGTACAACCGTCTGATGAAGAGCTTGCAGGGACAGCTTTCTTTGCATTTGCAGACTTATCAACAGATACAACACCTTTACCTAACAAGAAGTCGATACCTTTGTCAACATTTCCGTCTTTGCAAGCTGCTGCAATAAATAAGTTTTCATCAGTAACAGGAAGACCTGCTGCTTTTAATCTTTCTTCTGCTGCTTTTAAGCCTTTTTCAGGATCTTTTTCGTTTAGATCTACTACTTTTTCAGTTGTAGGTTGCATATTTAATTGAGCTTCTGCCCATTTAATAATTTCAGGGTCGGGTTCACAAGGAGTTTTACCGAAGTAACCTAATACCATTTTAGCGTATCCCGGGTTAGCTTTATCCCATGGTTTTTCTGTTATTGCATTTAAGAATGATTGTTGTGCATAGAATTGAGAAACAGGAGTAACTGATGTAGCAAATCCGCCTTTTTCAACAACTTCTTTCATATTAGCAATAAGTTTCGGGAATTTATCAAGCATACCCATATCTTTTAATTGGTTTACAGTTGTAGCTGTAGCACCACCGGGTAACGGAGCTTGAATTAATATCGGGTTTACTGCTAAAGAAATCGGAGAAATCGGGTAATCTTTCATACATTCCTTAAAGATTTCTTCTGTTTCCATAACTTTCTTAATATCTAAGTCTAAGTCATAGTCAGTACCCTTTAATGCGTGCCACATAGAAATAATATCAGGTTGACCCGTTCCGCCTGATACAGGTTTCATAGCCAAGTCTATACCATCAGCACCACCATCTAAAGCAGCTAAGTATGCAGCTAAGCCCGTACCTGCTGTTTCGTGAGAGTGGAAGCGGATGTGAGCATCTTGACCCAATATTTCACGAGCCATTTTAACCGTTTCATATACTTTTCTCGGGTTTGAAGTACCTGAAGCATCTTTAAATGCTAAGCTATCAAACGGTAAACCCGAGTCAAGAATATTTCTTAAAACTTTTTCATAGAATGCAACATCGTGAGCTCCTTCACAACCGAACGGAAGTTCCATCATTGTGATTGTTACTTCGTGTTGTAATCCGTATTTTTTAATACTGTTTGCAGAATCAATTAAGTTGTTAACGTCGTTTAAAGCGTCAAAATTTCTTACTACGTTAACACCGTGTTTTGCAAACATTTTAGCGTGTAAATCAATAACGTCACGAGGTTGTGAATTTAAACCCACAACGTTAACACCACGAGCTAAAGATTGAAGTTTAACATCAGGTCCGACTGCTGCTCTGATTTTGTCCATTGTTTCAAATGCGTTTTCATTGCAGAAGAAAATAGGAGCTTGAAATCTTGCACCACCTGCTGTTTCAAAGTGTTTAATTCCTGCACTTACAGCTGCTTGTAATGCGGGAATAAAATCATCTACCAATACTTTTGCACCGTAGATAGATTGGAAACCGTCACGGAATGAAGTATCCATAACTTTAATTATTTTTTTTGTCATGTTTTTCCCTCTCTTTATCTATACTAATACTTATTATCTTCTAAATTTTGCACTTGCAACTGCTATTGCCACATCAACATCAGCACTTGCCTTTTGTACTGCTTTTTGAACTTGTTCTGCTTGTTCGGGGAAAAGTTCGTTTAATTTACTGACAACTTTACCCAATAATGCAACAACGTACCACAAAATCAATAAGAACAAAAATACTGTAGCCATTCCGACTAACATTGTTGTTAAACCTTCATTTAACATAATACATCTCCTGTTATAATCTTACTTTCCTTACCTAAATCATCTTTTACAACCAGCAATCCGTTATCATCAATTGAGATTGCCAAATATTTTTTAGTTTCAGTAACACCCTTAACGGTAATTTCTTTACCGAGGAAATTACATCTGTCTATATAATCTTTTTTTATAAAACCAAAACCGTTTTTAATAAACTCATTATAAGAGTCAAAGAATAAATCACAAAGCCCTTTTAAAATATTTTCAACATCATAATTATTATTTTTCAGAATGCTTATTGAAGTTGCTTTTTGGTCGATATTTTCAAGCGTTTCAGCTTTTAAATTAACGTTTAATCCAAGTCCTAACACAATTCCTTGAATTTTATTTTTCTCATTGCTTGCTTCCGCTAAGATACCGGATATTTTACAGCCGTCAACCAATATATCATTAGGCCATTTTATACTTGGTTTTAAGGAAAATTCATTTTCCAAATATTTACAAAGCACAACAGATAAATATTGCGTAAGGTTCGAGAACGGGTAAGATGCAATTTCTTCGGGTTTTAAGACGATAGACAAATATAAATTTTCACTATCATCACCACACCATTTTCTATTGTAACGACCTCTGCCGCATGTTTGTTTTTTTGTGAAAACAACTGTTTTATCAGCAAAAAAAGAAAACTTATCAAGTGCATAGCTGTTTGTGGAATGTACTTCACCTAGTGTTATTATAGAATATTTCGCCATTGTTCGGTTAAGCATAATCACGTTTATACTAACACAAACAAATTCAAATTCAAATTAAAATTTTATTTTTAAAAATTATATTTATCAATTTTAGCCAAGTATGGCATCATTTTTTCAAATGCAAATTTCATAAAATTATGATTTCTTACCAAAATTGATTTTGAAACACACTCAACATTCAACTGTTTTGCAACACGCTCTACTCCAATATGTCCTGATATAATTAAAAATTTCGTATTTGAATATTCAAGATGTTTTTTTGCATTTTCAATTAGCCATTCACCCGCTAATTTCGGCTCAAAATCCATCTCCATTTGTAAGTCCGTAATAACCACAAAATACGGATTATCCTTATTTTGACAAATTAAATTATACCCCTCATTTGCAGATGAAGCCATTGTTATTTCAAATCTGTCACCATAAAAATTATGAATTAAATCCCTATGGAAGATTTGCCAAGATTTCGTATCATCGACTATTAAAATTCTGTTATTCATAAAATTTATTATACACAAGTATTATTTTTTTGTACAAAAAATTATCTAAAAGTCCATTATTCCGACCTAAAAAAACTTCTATAATAAAAAAGGTTAAGTTGGAAGAATTATGAACATAAAAAAATACATAAAAGATATTAAAGAAAAAATAACAAAATTGAACAGTTATACTTCAAATCCGTTTGAATATAAAGAGGACAGCTTTGCTTTTTTTCAACAAAAAGCAAAAACTTATGTTTGGATAGAAGAGAAAGAAAATTAATTTAATTCTACCTCTTTTATATAACGAGGACGGGCTTTGACTTCTTGGAACAATTGTCCTAAATATTCAGACATAATACCTAAACAAAGTATTTGAATTCCGCTCAAAAAAGCAAATGCAACAACAATTGTTGCCCAACCGGGAACGGTAGAATGCCTTATAACCTTATCATATAATGCACTTAAACCGATTACAAAACTTACAAAAGACAAAATAAACCCAATTACGGTTACAAGCCTTAACGGAGCCAAACTGAATGAAGTTATTCCGTTTAATGCAAGTACATATAGTGATAGCGGAGTAAATTTAGAATATCCAAACTCACGTTTTTTTACATCAAAATATACATAATCCGTTTTTAGCCCAAGTTCACTAAAAATTCCCCTTAAAAACAAATTTGTTTCATGATATGAACTTAAAATCGAGAGGGCTTCTTTGCCGATAAGTCTGTAATCGGAATGATTCATTTTTATTCCGACACCTAATATATTCATTAATTTATAAAAAGCTAAAGCCGTAAACTTTTTGAAAAATTCGTCGGTTTTTCTGTCATTTCTTATACCGCAAACAATTTGAGCCCCAGCTTGATATTTTTCTACAAATTCTTTTATTTTTGTTTCATCCTGCTGTAAATCCGCATCAATAGAAATGGCACAATCTACACCATACTTAACAACTTCCGTCAGACCCGCCAAAATAGCCTTTTGATTGCCAAAATTTCTGCTGAACTTCAACCCTTTAACTCTATGAGAGTACTTTTCATTGAATTCTTTTATTAAAGCCCAAGTTTTATCCTTACTTCCGTCATCAACATAATATATAAAACTGCCATCTGAAATAACAGAGGAAGAAACTAATTCATCGATAATTTCAATAAGTCTTTTTGTTGTTTTTTGAATGTTTTCTTCTTCGTTGTAAGCAGGAATTATAATTGCTAAAATTGGTGAGTTTGACATTTCTTCAACCTTTTTAAATTATTATATAATAGATAATAAATTATATATGTGGAACATGCAAATGAAAAAAATTATTATAAACGCAGATGATTTCGGATTGTCAAAAGGGAACAATGAAGCAATAAAACAAGGATTTCTGTCAGGAGTAATTACCTCAACAAGTTTAATTACAAATACGGAAGAATTTATAAATGCAACAGAAGAAATTCTTCCTCAAATCCCTGACATTGATTTGGGTTTTCATTTTAATCTAATGGAAGGGAAATCCCTTACCAAATCTCCTTTACTTTCAAATGCCGACGGGATATTTAATAATTCATACGGACAATTAATATTAAAATCAACGCAAAAGGACTTTTTAAACGCTATTGAAGCAGAATTCAGGTTACAAATAGAAAAAATGATTAAATATGCACAACCGTCGCATGTTGATTCGCATGTCCACACACACGCAATTCCGAATATTTTTAAATTAGTTTCAAAATTAGCACAAGAATACGGAATAAAATATATCAGAACTCAAAAAGAGCTGCCTTATTTTGTAGCGGAAAAATCTTTTAATACAAAATTTGCATTAAACATTATTAAAAATATTTTGTTAAATACATTTACCGCCGGAAACGTTAATCTGTTAAAAAATAATAATCTCAAGACAAATGACTATTTTATCGGAGTATTATATACAGGTTTTATGGATGAAAAAGCCATTTTAGAGGGCTTAAAAAAGATAGAAAAGGATAATTCCGTAACAGAAATAATTTTTCACCCGTATATAGCACTTGAAGATACTGATAAAAAAGGGAAAGAAGCTAATATCAGAGAGTTTTTAATTACACAAAACACTTCAATTAGAAAACAAATTGAAGAAACGGGCTTTAATTTTACAAATTGCAGGGATTTAATGAATCAATAAACTTGCAATTTTATCTTTTTTGAAGCCTGACTCAAACAAGGAAATCACCATATCCGCTTTGTCAGAATTAACTTTGCCGTCATCATTCTTACAAATTCCGATAAAAGATTTCAGCTCCGATAAATCGGCTTTTTGAATACCTAAATCCCACAAAATTTGAGCGAGTTTTTCATCAACAAAACCGTCAGAATTTTTACATAGTGTTATGGCTTCTTTGATATCCTCAAAATTTGCACCGTTATTTGTCATAACAGAAACAATACCTGTAGAATCATCGTTCATTTCTTTTGTTTCAGGTGATTGAGCCATATCTAAAATATCTTTTGCAATGCCAATCATTTCATGTTCGGTTACTTTATCTTCAAAATTATCCAATCTGTCTGCAAATAAATAGTAGAGAGTTTCCATTGAATTTACATCAATAGAACCATCTTGTTTTAAACATAAATCTGTTAACTGTTTTAGTTTACTTTTATCTTCTAAAAGGACAGAAAGATTTATAACAGAGTCCTTAACAGGTTTATTGCCACTTATTTTTGGCAATAATTCAGAAATATCATGCCCGTTAATAACCGCTTTTGTTAAATCACAAATATCAGAAACAGAATTTTGGTTAAAAGTTCCGTCGTCATTTTTTTCTGCACTATCAAGTAAAATCTCAATATCTTCTGACAATGCTCCTGCATTTTTTAATTGAGAAATACAAGAAATTGTATCTTGTTTAATGTCATCACCGGATAAACATCTGTCTGTTAATGTCATTAAATCAGGTAAGGTAACCCCTGCATTCCTTAGAGCAACCATTACTCTAAGTGCATTAGTATCAAGAGTACCGTCATCTTTTTTATATTTTTTTGCAACCTCAATAAGAAAAGAATTCTCGCTATCAGCTAAAGCTTCAAAATAACGCTCCTTTACAAGTTCGGGAGGATTATCCTTTTTTGAAAAAGCATACTTATATTGACCGTCTTTAGTAAAAATAAATTGAATATCATCTTCTAAAACATTTTCGCCAAGCTGACCAAGCGGGCTTGTTCTCTCTTCCGTTTCATTTTTTTGAGTTCTTACAAACGTATTTTTAAGAGAAACAATTGAGTTTACAGCACTTTGGTTTACGGTTTTTGCTCCTTGTACATTTTTTACGGATAATTGATTTAAGATACCTATAATATCATCATCTTTAATATTGGCTTTATTTAACTTGGATAAAGCTGTAATTGCTTGATTTCTGTCATCAAACCCTGCAACCGCAAATTTCAAAAGTTTTATAACGGAAGAATCTTTCATTCCTGATTTTTTCATTTGCTGCATTTCCTCAATTGCAGAGTCAGGAATATACCTTTGTCCGGTTACATCATCAATTTGAGAAAAATCTTCTATGTATTCAGGCATTGCAACAGGAGAAAAATCACTCTTCAAAAGTTGATTAATCCCTTTTAAAATATCAGAACTTATACTGCTATCATTATTTTTGCAACGAGATAATACAACCTGCGTTTGATAAGGAGTTGCTTTGCTATCTTTTAACGCATTAACAATGGGTTCAGCATTCGGAACAAAAGTTCCGTCCTCCTGAATAAACTCACTCAATGCCGATTTATAATCCGCCTCAGTCGGTTCTGTATCAGCAGCCTTGACAGGTCTTACTTCGGAATGAGTTTCTATAATCGGTTTATAATACGGAACAACAGGAATATCTTTTTCTTTTTGTTCGGCAGATTTAAGTTTAGATTGAACTTCACTGATTTTTGCCTTTATCCAATCAAGTTCAGAGAGTTTTCCTGCATCTTCCGCTTCAAATTCCAATTCTTCAAGAATATCAAGTTCTTCACGCAAAGCAACAGGAGAATTTGCAAAATCACTATTTTTCATTTTCTCTGAAAACTTTTGATATTCAGCTTTTGCACGAGAAAGCTCATCCTTGAATTCAGGTTTTGGACTTGTTTCTATATTTTGATTTAATTTTCTTATAGAAAATTTTGACATCCTTATTCCTTTTACTTCTTTATTTACTTAAATACATTCCGATACATCTATAAACGGTGTTAAGACAAAAAACTTGAGCAAAATTAAAAAATAAGCAAATATTTTTTAACAATTATTAACAATAATACTTACCTGCACTCAATAATACTTATGTCCTAGTTATTTTTTACTATAAAAAAAGTAAAAGACTATACTTACGGGCAGTGAAATAAAACAAAAAAAACGTTATATTAAAAATGTAGATTGAAGCAAACGGACACTTTATTCGGGGTTGCGAACAAGTATTATAAAAACGTTCGTTATTAATTGTTTCAATCTACATCTTATTTTTAACTATTGGTAACAATCAAGTGAAACCTGATTAACGGAATTGGAGAACAATGTTCTAAATATATTATTTGAAGCATTCTCTTCCGTATCATTTATAACGGAAAATGCTTCCGCATAATTTTCTCTGGCACCTTTTGCCGTAATATCTTTGTTACTTATACCGTCTGAAAAATCCACACCATCCATATAATGTGAAAAATATGAAACCGCTTCACGATATGTCATATCTGAATCACCTATTTTTTCATCAGGATTTGACTGCAATTGTTCACAGATATACTCTAAATCTTCTTTATATGCTGTTCTGAACTCATCTTTTTCGCTGTTTTCATTACCGAACAAATGCCCGAATTCATGTGTCAGAGTGTCAGCACCCTGATCTTCAATTGAACCTTCTAATGCAGTATCTTTTCTTTCATGATTGCGTTCCATAAATACAAAAGCGTTTGCTTTTTTTGAATAAAATCCGTATGAATCTTTTGCAGTGCCTGAAACATAATCCATTAAAAGTTCTTTATCGGAATTATCTATTCCTGTTAATTCCTCAATTTTATCAGCATCAGCATTAGATAATATAATTATGCTGTCAACATCTTTAACACCGTATTGTTCCGACAATTTTGCATATTTGTCCGTTATATTTGAAGCAAATTTTTTATCAACATATTTATCAACATAAACATTTGGAGTTGTTGAATTAATACCTGTCATTTGTAAAAAACCTTCCTACCATAACCTATTCGTCCGAAAATAAATTCCAATAAAATTTATCTTCAATACTACACTCTTATATAAAAAAAATTTTCACTTCAAAATTTACATAATAAACTCTTTTATGTAACAATTGTTAAAATTTACGGATTAAAGTTTTTTATATAAATGTCGATTATTATGTTATTCAATAAAAAAGGAGTGAATTATGCAGATTCCGCCAATTAACCCGAATGACAAACAATCAGGTAAAATCCAAGGTTCCGTAAATAATCAGTACGATATAGAACAAATTTTTGAGGAACAAAAAACTCCTGATAAATTAACTATAGAAGAAGAAGATAATATTCCGCAATCAACAAAAAAAGATGGTGGAATTTGGGCTTCTATTATGGAAGAACTAAAAGGATTTTTTGACAAAAACAAAACAGAAACAGAGATAGAAACAGAGAAAATACTGGAAGAAAGAGGCATTGTTGACACAAATAACATAAACTACGTAAAAAATCTCAACACTTACCTTGAAGCAAAAAGACAAGAATATCTTGTTTCACACCCTGCGCCTGTTTTTAATACAGAAGATAATCCGGGACTTTCAGCCTTAAATCAAGAAGAAATAAAAACCCAATGGCAAAACGGGTTAAACCAATTCTTGGTACAAGAAGAAAATAAATACAAATCTGATAATGACTTTTCAAGCTCTGATGATGATAGCAGAATTGAGAAAAAAGACTGAATTTAAAACTGATTTACATAAAAAAAGACAAAATTAATAATTATTAATTTTGTCTTTTTAGTTTTAAGTTTAACAAACCCTTAATTTTTTATAGGTTCAAAATCTTCTGCTCCATGTTTACAAATCGGGCAAATAAAGTCTTTCGGAAGTTCCGAACCTTCATAAATATAACCGCATATTTTACAAATAAAACCTTTTACATTTCTCTCGGGTCTGACAACAGGCTTAATCTTGCTTAAATAATATTCGTATGTAACAGACAGAACATCTGAAATAACTTTTGAATTTTCAACTTGAGCAATAAATAATGTATGATTACCGTATTTTGTTGAAGAAATAACCTTTCCGATTATTATTGCATTTGTATATTTTTTAAGAGAATAAATTCCGTTATCTTCTCTTTGTACATAACAGAAGTTTTCAAATTTATCGCATGTTCTGCCTGATTGATAACCAAAGTTTTTAAATACCGTAAACGGTGTTTCTTCTGTCAATACAGAAATATTGAATTCTTTTGTTTTTTCAACCATTTCACAAGTTAAATTTTCATTATTTACTGAAATTGCAATTGTATTTTCATCAATTTGATTTACCGTATTTATAATACAACCATTATCTTTCTCTCCGTCCTTTGCAGTTAAAACATATAATCCGTAACCGATTTTAGACATCGGATTGTTACGGATTTTTCTCTGTCCGATTGTAGAATAAATTGCTTCAACAAAGGCATTTAAGTCAGCTTCCTGTTCATTTTTAAATGAAGATTTAATTGTTAAAACAGGTGCAATAACTTCCATATTCACCATATCCGAAAGTATTTTTGTCACAAGACTGCCTGCAGTCGGTGCCCATGTTCCGTTTTCAATGATTGCAACTTTTCTGTTTTTTAACCCGATTGCTTTTAAATCACTTAAAACATTGTGCATATTACAGAAAATACCGGCATTATATGTGGTTGACGCAATAACGATGTGCGAACATCTGAATGCTTCTGCTACAATTACCGAAAAATGAGTCTTTGATACATCATACATTTTTATATTTTTAATGCCTTTATCTGCCAGTTCAGAAGCAACCATTTCCGCTACATTTTCAGTGTGTCCGTAAACAGAACCGTATATAATTAACACGGTTTCTTCTTCGCTTTCATAAGTACTCCACTTTTGATATTTTTCAATAAACCAATCTGTTTTATTTCTCCAAACAGGTCCATGCAAAGGACATATCATTTTAATTTCAACTGTCGCAGCTTTTTTAAGTAATGCTTGAACTTGATTACCGTATTTCCCTACTATGTTTGTATAGTATCTTCTTGCATCATCAAGCCAATCATTTTCAAAATCCACTTCATCCGCAAAAAGATTTCCGTTTAAAGCTCCAAATGTGCCGAATGCATCAGCCGAAAATAGAGTTTTATCAGTTAAATCATAAGTAACCATTGCTTCAGGCCAATGTACCATAGGCGCCATTATAAATGTTAAAGTGTGTTTACCTGTAACAAGAGTATCTCCTTCTTTTATGATTTCAGTTCTGTTTTCAACATCAAAATCAAAAAACTGTTTCATCATTTGTTTTGCTTTAGCGTTACAAACAATTTTTACTTCAGAATATTTTTCCGCTACATTTTGAATTGTTGCTGCATGGTCAGGCTCCATGTGAGTTATAATTAAATAATCAAGTTTTCTTCCGTCTAATTCAAATTCCAAATTTTCAAGAAATTGTTCTAAAGCACTTTTATCAACAGTATCAAGAAGAACTGTTTTTTCATCTTTCAACAAATATGAGTTATACGAAACTCCTCTTGAAATCGGAAATACATTTTCAAAAAGTTCAAGTCGTCTGTCATTGACCCCTAGGAAGAATAAATCCTCTGTTATTTTTTTTGTATTGTGCATTATAAATTTCTCCTTATATTATTAAGGTACTCTATAAACCTCTTTATCAGTTACAACTATATCGCATTTTTCATCATATACGTCAGGATAAACATTATCAATAAACAAATCAGAAAAAACAAGAACTATTTTTGTCGGATTATATTTAAGTTTTTTTAAAAATCTATCATAATAACCTTTTCCGTATCCGATACGATAACCGTTTTTATCTGCACTAAAAGCAGGAATTATAATTAAATCAATGACGGATAAATTCTCTATTGCAGGAGTTGACGGCTCAAGAATGCCATATTTATTTTTTACCATTCTGTCTTTTGAATAAGGACAAACGAGCATTTCTTCACCAGCAACCTTTGGAATATACCAGTTCTTAGACTTATCTTCAAAGTAATTTGTCGTAACAACTTCATTCGAGAATGAATAATAACAAAAAATATTCTTTGAATTTTTATATTCTTCAAGAGAAAATAAATTTTGTTTTATTCTATCACTTAAAGTGATAATTGAAATCACTTTTCTTATTTCTTTCGCTCTCTGTCGCAAATTTTCTTTCATAACTCTATTAAAACACAAATAAAAAGTTTTTATCAAAATATTATAAGTAAAATATAATATACTCTTAACAAGATTGAGTTTATGATAAAATTTATTTATGAATGATAAAAATATAATAGGTTTCTGGGGATTTCCTCACCCTCAATTAATAGCAAAATATAAAGCATTATATCCTAATGCTCAATGGGTGGATTTTGACATTGATTACGGATTTAGCAAACAAAATATTTTACCGGAATCTTATTGTACAATAATTAAAAATATTATAAATTGTGCTTTTCATTACAAAGATAATTTAATTATAATTCTTGCTCCAATCGGAAAAGATAAATGTGATAGCGGATGGTTTGCATTTGAAGTTTTAAAAGATTTAGGTTTTAACATTGTATCTTCTTTATTTGAAGAAAAAATATATAAACGAGAAGTAAAAATTTCCACATCAAATCTTCCTTTAAGAAAGAAAGTTGAATTAATTACAAAAGGAATTTATGATGAAAACAATTTAAAATTAGAGCAATGCCATGCCAAGTTCGGATTTTGGGGTGTTCCGCCAAACGACTTATCTATATTAGAGTTATTTCCTGACGAAACACATATATACGGATGGACTCGCTGTGTAGAAGCAATGACACCTGCTGATATAGAACTTGAAATGAATATAGATAAAGATGTTCCTACGGTATTTTATTCTCAATCATTTTGTTCGAAAGCACAATTAGCGAAATATTTGGCGGATAAACATAACGGTCTTTATATAGATATTGATGATACGGTTACAAATTCAACCAGAGCCAAAATAGAAGCTTTTTTGAGGTTACGATGATGAATAAAACCGCAAATATAGTTCTTGATGCAGGTACAACTTGGTCAAAAATAGCAGAAAATTCAAGTTCAAATTTAATGCAAAAATATGCCAAATATATGGTAAAAACGCAAAACGGTTTTAATTATTACGTTATCCCGTCAAGTGAACTCAAAAATATCACCTTTAAATTTGATAAAGCAACAGGACATATGTCCCTAAGTATGCTTAATGACAAAAAATATTACGAAAATGAAGTTATTGCATTAATAAACGGTTTTAGAAAACACGTAAAGGAAGATGCAATTATATTAGATATGGGAAGCAGAGATTCAAAGTGGGCTCAATTTAAAAACGGTAATTTTAAAGATTTGGATTGGAACAGTTCTTGTTCAAGTTCAACAGGTGCAACAATTGAAATGCTTTTAAAATTTTATAATACGGAGGTAAAAAACCTTAAATTTTCGGAAGAAAAATATATTATAACCTGCGGAATTTTCGGACTCGAAAAAATTATGGATGATATAGCAAAAGGGTCTAAAGCAGAAGAAGCAATTTCAAAATTTATACACGGAATTGCATTTAACGCATGGACTTTTGCTAAAAAACCCGATAAAATATATTTATCCGGAGGCTTTTGTGAAAATCAATGTTTTCTTGACTCTTTAAGTAAGTATTGTACAGTAGTACCTCTCGGAAGGTTTCTGTTATGCGAAGGATTACTTTAAAAATGTAAATATTTTAGCAAAAAAATTTTTTTTCAATTTTTCTGATAAACAAGAAAGAGGAACAGTATGATAATAGGTAATAATAATCTAAAAAATACATCTTTCGGTCAAATTTTTGCTATTTCGGCAAATGACTCCCAATTTAAAGAATTACATTCTATAGTACGAAACGCATCCGGCAAATATGGTCTATACGGAGTCAATAACAGAAAACTAAAAACAGCCGATACATTTATACAACAAGCAAAAGCAAATGGTCAAGATGTTTATATATTAGTAGCAGGGAAAAAAGATTTAAACAATGTTATCTTAGGCAAAAAAGGCTGGAACTCAATAAGCGGAATATGCAGAAAGATTAACAAATATATAGCTCTTAAAGATGTAAGACAAGATGTAAAACCGATTTTAGTCGCAATGAAAGAGGATGACGAATCTGAAATTAAAGTAGCAAAAGTCCAAGCATAAGTCAGATAACATCAACAGGGTCTATATCGATTACAGCTTTTATATCAGAAGAAACATAACATTTTTTAAAGAAGGTTGATACTATGTATTGACCTTTTTTGCTTAATTTATTCTTTATTATTATTTGATAGCGGTATTCCATATTTATTTTATGCATAATACAAGGCATAGCACCATTAACCTCTATATGCTCTGATAATCCTAATTTTTCAATTTGATTTTGAAAATTTTCCGCAATTTCTTCTGTACATTTTTTTGCACGCTCTTCATTATTTGAAGATACAACTATTTTTATAATTTGTGAAAAAGGAGGATAATCAAACATTTCCCGCCTATGGATTTCGTTGTTATAAAAATCAATATAGTTTTGAGCTTTTGCATTTTTTATTGCATACATTTCGGGGTTATAAGTTTGGAAAATAACTCTTCCGGCAAAATCACCCCTGCCGGCTCTGCCTGCAACCTGCATTAGAAGTTGGAATCCTCTTTCTCCGCTTCTATAATCAGGCAGAGAAAAACTTATATCAGAATCTATTACTCCGACAAGCGTTACATTCGGGTTGTCCAATCCTTTTGCTATCATTTGCGTTCCGATTAAAATATCAGTTTCCCCGGATTGAAATCTGTCTAATATTTCTATATACCTTGTTTTTGAAGAAAGTACGTCAGAGTCAATTCTTTCAATTTTTGCATTCGGGAAAAGTTTTGATGTAATATCCTCAATTCGCTGAGTTCCCGTACCTGTCATTCTGATTTCAGAAGAAGAACACTTCTCGCAGGTTTTAGGTACTTGTTTTACCGTATTACACCAGTGGCATTTCAAGGTTTTATCAGACAAATGATAAACCATCGGAATATCACAGTTCGGGCATTTTATAACCTCTCCGCAGCTTTTACATTGTACACCGGTATAAAAGCCACGTCTATTCATCAATAAAATAGTCTGTTTTTGATTTCTTAAATTTTCATTTATTGCATTAATTAACAGATTAGAAAATATACTTCTTGAACCTTTATAATATTCTTCACTCATATCAACACTGCTGACTTGTGCAAGATTTACATTGTTATAACGAGATTTTAATTCAAGAAGCTCATTGTTATTAGCCGCTTTATAATATGACTCAACATCAGGAGTTGCACTTCCTTTTAACAGCAAAGCCGAATTCAGTTCACTGATTTTTTCGGCAACTTTTCTTGCGTCATACCTTGGAGAGGGAGAAGTTTGTTTATAGGTATTTTCATGTTCTTCATCAACTATAATTAAACCGATATTATTTAAAGGAGCAAACACGGCTGACCTTGCCCCGATTATAATTCTAAGTTTGTTTTCTCTTATCTTTGTCCATACATCAAACTTTTCACCCTCTGAAATACTGCTATGCCAAACCGCTATTTCATTAGGATTAAATCGCCTTATTAATCTTAAAGTTAATTGAGAAGCCAACGCTATTTCAGGAGCTAAAAACAGTACATTTTTACCCTCTTCTAAAACTTTTTTTATTGTTCTGAAATAAATTTCGGTTTTACCTGACCCTGTAATACCATTTATTAAAACTGTTTTACTTGACTTAGTTTCAAGTTTTTTTTGTATTTCATCAAATACTTTTTGTTGTTCATCAGATAAGTCAGGAAACATCTCTCTCTTATAATCTTTAAATACGCAAAGCGGATTACGATAAATCGTTCTATCCTCAATTTCTATCATTCCTGCTTTTTCCAGTTTTAAAAGAGTCGGACGCGAGGTTTTTGCTTCACTTAAGAAATCAATGAGTTTAAATTCTCCAAATTGTTCAAGTTTTTCTAAAATAGAGAGTTGCCTTAAAGTTGCATTTTCTTTAGTTTTAAACTTTATATATTTTTCTGTTTTTCCTTTGTTCGTAGAATTTTCTTTTAAAAATTTCATCGGAACAGCAGCCTGTATAACGGTATTAATATCGCAACAATAATAATTGGCAATCCATTCAAGCATTTTTAAGTAATCAAGAGAGAAAACACTTGTTTTATCAATTATTTTAACAATCTCTTTTGGCTTAATGCCCTCCTCTAAATAATCAGAAAATCCTGCAACAAATGCAACAATATTTTGTTTTCTATGTCCAAACGGCACAAGAACAGCCTGCCCGACTTTTATTTCGGATTTCAATTCATCGGGAATAAGGTAAGAAAAAGTTCTTGTTCCCAAATTATTAACGTCAACAATACACAGGGCATATTTACTTGATATGCCCCGATTTGTATTATTTTGAATAATTTGTTTTTGAACTGACATCTGTTACTATTCTTCTTCAACAGTTAAAAGTTCTTGCATAGCTTCTTCCACTGCATCTTTTAATAGCGTAAGATTATCAGGAGATACTGTAACACCTTTTTTTGTAGGCAACCAAGTTTCTCCGTCATCAGTTGTATAATAAATTCTTAAATCAAGATATTTCTTTTCTTTGTAAGAATTAATACTGATTTGTAATTGTTCTGTTGCATTTCTTGGAATTGTTGCCAATATTTTTGCGTCTTCTGCCATTTTTACTATCTCCTATATACCTAGTGTTTCCTTGTAATTCGGAATTTCAAAAATTCTCGTATCCATATCTTTATTTGTAAATTTCAAATATTCCGTCATGGACTTTTCTTTAGCATTATTGTAATAATCTTTCGGAATTAAGGCAATATATTCTTCGTTCAAATCGCCTGAATAATTTCCTAAAATTTTTGCAAACTTGCTTATATCTTCTTTGTTACTGCCGGCTCCATAAGCTTTTGTTTTAGCATCAGTACCTGACGGACGAATTTCAATGAATTTATCCGTAAATTGCATAAATGTACCGTCGCCGACAAATTTTATATCTGTAAGATTATCAAAGTTTAACTCTCTGAAAGTTGAATTTAGTATTGATTTTACGTTATCTAAAGTAATCAAACCTTCATATTCGGCAAGTGCCATAGTTAAATAGAACAGGTCATTTTTAGTTCTTAATGCTTCTCCGTCTTTTTTCGCCTTAATTAATTTGTTAATATCAGGCTCTGACTCGTTGTAGTATGAAATATCAACACGAATATCATATTTTGCAATAATTTCGTTTGATACAAAAATTTCTTCCAATGCCTTTGAAAGCATTTTGTTTTCGTGCTCCAGTTTTCCTGCTAAAGCAGACGCAACAATAATAGCCTCACTTGCACTTTTCTCTCTCATTGCAATTGCAACTCTGCCGGCTTTTGATTTAATTAATTCCTCGCTGCCGATAATCATTCCGCCTGATTCTTCCCCGCCGAATATCATTCTCGGGTTTTTACCGAAATTTACATCCTCGCCCAATACATCTGTAATTACTACATCTTTGTTTACATCATCGATTATTTGTTTTTCGACTTTCTTCATGACATTTGCAATTTCTTTAAAGCCAACCGGAACATTTACAACTTTTACATTGTTAAACTTTGCCCATTCATCCCAAGATTTAGCACTTGCAGTTGTTTTTATCATAAATCTTGAATGATTATCCCATCTGCCTGCCGCTTTAAGTTGTTTTGCCCAAAAGTCCATAATCAATAAGAAAGACTGATTTGCACTGTAAACGCATAACACTCTGTTATTATCAAGTTTTGTATAACCGATACCGACTTCATCAAGAGAATTTACGTTTGAAACTGATTCAATTTGACAAACCGTTAATCTGTCATGATCGGGGTCAGTAATTAAAATAACCGTTCCAATCGGATAATCTTTAAGTTTTTGATCATAATGAAGAGTATCAATAACAGGGAAGAACGGATTTCCATCCTTATTTTTTGCTAATACCGTTGCATCAACCGAATAATCATAGAAACATTTGTTTCCTTTCGGGTCAGTGTCATATTTCCCTATACCGTGGAAAAACGGGTCTTCTTCAATGTTTTGCCATACAAATTTATCGCTGATATTAAATGCGGATAAAATTTTAGAAAGTGTATTATAAGCACTTCCGCCTACATTTTCGATTATGATTTTATTTTTTAACTCAGAAATCAAATAAAGATTTTCTTTGTTTGCAACACCGTTTTGAAGGTATTCTTTGTATAAATCAATACCGTTATTAATTGATTTCATAAAGGTTTCATTTATTAACGGACTATCTGACTTAGCAATTTTAATTTCGTAAGAACCGTTTTTTCTTACTTCTTCAAAAATTTCTTTAATTTTATTAACAAATTCCATAGATTCTTCGGGAAGATACTGACTTCCTTGTGAATTTAAGTCTTTTGTCGCATTTTTTACACTAATACCATGGCTTGAAGTGATATATTCACCGCCAAGTAAATCCAGCTTAAAAGCCAAGAAAGAAGCTAACCAAATAGGCATTGTTTTTCTTTCGTATGTTGTAAGAGTTTCAATACCTTGTGCAGCTTGAACTCTTGCAATTAAATCCAAAAATTTATCAGAATTATAACGAACTTCTCTGCCTGCAAGTTTTAAAATTGTTTTTCCTTGATATTTTTCTTTTGCAACAAGTGCTTTAGCATAAGTTGCAAGCATAATACCCATTATGTTAATCGGGAAACGTACATCATAAGGATATAGTATATTTTGCGGGCCTCTAATACCTGCCGTTGAAACAGCTGCTTCTTTTTCGTAATTATCAAGCCAGTTGTTTAAATTTAAACCAAGCGGATTATTCTTTTTGTCATAAGGGAATAAATGTTCTTTTTTAAGTGTAAATGTAAATTCATTTTTATTATCAATATCAATGTATTTATTATCTTTTATATAATCAGGAGTATTTGCTTCAACTGATTTATATAATTCATTTTCTAAATCTCGGCTGTCCATATTCTACCTCTTAATTTTTCTTTTAAAATAATACTAAACACATAGAAACATAACAAGTCATAACAAGTAATTTTTTAAAATATAAACAAAAACTCAACCATATAATGATTGAGTTTTGATATTGAATAAATTTAGGTAATTATTTCTTTGTTCCGCCGAGCTTTACGGTTTTACTTACAAGAAAATCTTCCAATTTATCGTATGAGGATTGGTCTATTGCATCAATATACAGCCTTAATACCGGTTCTGTTCCGCTTTTTCTGACAAGAACAGATGAACCGTTTTCAAGATAAATTTTTAATCCGTCCCCATTTGGTTTATATTTTCTTAATTTAGCATCAATTTCATAAGTCTTTTCGTAATCAATACTCATACCTGCGATTTCGGTTTCTTCACCGTCAAAATATGGTGTAAAACTGCTTACGGCATTGTCTTTTTTATCATCGGTTGTAAATTTCATATTTATACAGTTTGTTACGTGATCCCCACCGATTTCTGCATTGATATTATTTAAAATTTCACTTATAGGTTTCTTTTCTGTTGCAATTAAATCAAGTATGGTTGAAATTGCAACAAATCCGTCTTTTTCGGGGATATGTCCTCTTATTGTTAATCCGCCCGATTCTTCCCCAACAACAATTGCAGGTTTTGACGTATGTTCAAGCTCTATCATTTTACCGCCTAAATACTTAAACCCGACAGGAGTTTGTTCTACATCAATATCACAGCCCTTTTGATTAAAATGCTCAACCATAGTATCTACTTTATCGGATGTTGCCTGATTTTTAACAATTGTACCTTGTGTCATACCTTTATTTTTTATTAAGTGATATGCACATAACATAATAACATCCGGGGCACTGATGAATTTACCGTTTTCGTCAATAACTCCAAACCTGTCGGAATCTCCGTCCGTAGCCAGTCCTATTCTTAAAGGATTATCCGATTTTTTAACTTCTTTAGCCAGATTTTTCAGGTTGCCTGCGGTAGGATTCGGACCTTCTGTTTTTGAACTTAGAGTTTCTTTTATCTCAATACCGTGGTCTTCCATTAAACGAGGGAAATAGTACCCGCCTGTACCGCCAAAATCTTCATAAAATATATCTATTCCGCCATTACGAATATTATCAAAATCAATTAATTGATGTTCTTCAATATATTTATTATATAGTCCATAAGGGTCAAACGGGAACGCAATTCCTCTTGCTCTTTGACATTTATCTACCATTCCCTCTTTTGTTATTAAAGCCAAATTGTCCGCAATCGGGCGAGTCTTTGTATCATCCGCAACAGAAGCTTCATCTGTCAGGAAATTATACCCCCCGTCTTGCCAAGGGTTATGGCTGGCCGTTAAAAGAATACCAAGTGGAACTCCGAACTCTTTTGTTGCCAGTGCCAAAACAGGAGAGGCAACGGGGCTTATTTCATTTTTATCCCCTTTATTTAATTGTGGAACGTGTACATCTATTCCGTTACTTAAAAATATATTTCTTATAACAGGGGCATATCTTTTGGTAGCTTCTCTTGTATCTCCTCCGATAATAGTTGTATCTTGACTTCTTCTGTTCATATCTTTTACAACTGCGTTTGTCATTGAATATACAAATTTATCATTGAATTTATCATCAAGAGTTGCTCTATACCCTGATGTTGAAGTTTTTAACTTGTTAGCTGCAGCTTCACCCTCTTGAGCCGATAGCAATTTTTTATCTCTTGCGGTAAATGAAACAGTATCATATACGGGTTTAAATAAAAAATTATTTGTAACTTTGGGCGTAAAAGCACCTACCGCAAACCTTGAAAAAGGACTGTTAATACTCTGAATTTTCATTACTTTCTCCTTATCACATATCCGTTAATTATTAAATGCAGAAATCACAGTGATTTTAGCATAAATAGAATATTATTTGTATATTTTAATTCTAAGTTGTATTTTAACTTAATATTTAATAACAATTGTCATAAAAACTTTAATTGGAAATTCGTTTAATGTAAAATATCTTTATCGAAAACAAATTCGGTAGCAAAAATATTTATATTGAGATTTTAAATGAGTATGAATTTCCTGTTAGAAAACGCAACGAAACATATAGATAAAATTGATAAGCCTGACTTTTCAACGGCGACAGGCAGAGAAGTTATGGCGATGTATCTGTATTCCAAATTTAAACAAATTTTAGAGTATGATAAACAAAGTAACTCACCTATTTTTAAAAGTGTTCATCCTAATTTTATTCCAAGGTTTATGAAAAGACTTATTCAAATGCCGGAAAAACATTTTCTTATCGGTATAAGCGGGGAATCGGCAAGCGGTAAAACAACAATATGCAATACTATAAAAGATGTTACCGAAAGATTGGATATGCCTGTTGAAATTATGAGTGCAGATAATTATTTCAAAGATATATCTTCATTAATTGCCGAATATGGCTCTTTTGATAAACTTTTAGCCTCAGGATATGATGTTGACTCCCCTGACAACTTTGATTTAAGTCAATTATTTGAAGATTTAAACTTGCTCTCGCAGGGTAAAGATGTTTATATTCCAAAATATTTGGTTAACGGAACAGGTAAAGTTGTTCCGAAAGCAGTATTAAAGCAGGCAAAAAAGGTTATTGTTGTTGAGGGTATGGCAACAATGTACGGGAATGTTGCCAATTTATTTGATTTAAAACTTTATGTTGATATTGACCCTGAAATTCAAGAAAAGTGGTTTGTATACAGAGCACAAACTTCAAGAAATCAAAACGAAGAAAATGCAAGAAAACAACTTGCTTATGTTCGTGAGGCTTCTAAAAGGTATATTCTTCCCCAAAAAGATAACTCCGATATTATTATTAACGGAGCCTCTTCTCTTGAATATTTTTCACAAGTTATCAACTATATATATACAATTACCAACAATTTTTCAGCATAAATTATTTCATTAATATACATAATGTACGTAAAATAAGATATTTTTTGTTAAAAATTGAGTTTATTTATTTTGTGCAATTGTTTCTAATTTACAAACAACTGCATTATCAGATTTTCTCGTCTGTATAAAATATAAATGTTCTTTGCTTTCAAAAAATTGACATTTTATTTCATCATCCAAGAAGCATTCTTTTATAAACTTTATTTTATAAGATTGTATGTTATGAGTTGCCAAGTACTCGTTAGATACTGTATTTATTGCAAATGCCGTATATTTAATATTGTTCATATGATGATTAAAATCCAAGTCAAAAATACCGACTTTATAATCTTTTTCAAATAAAAGAGTTCCGTTTTCTTCAAAGCCGAATTTTGAATGTTCTCCAAATACCGGTACATTACATACTTCAAAATCTTTTAACAGTTCCGTAGGATTTATAGGACGCCTTGTATTTGAATTTAAAATAAACCATAAGCTATCACCTTTTGCGATGGTTTTTCCTTTATAATTAATTTCAAAATCCACATAAATTCTAAGTTTTGTGATTTCTGATACCCAAACCGTTACGGATACTTCTTCACTCCAAAAGGGCATTTGACCTGTAAACTCAATATGCATTTCGCTTACAACCCAAATTAAATTTTGGTCAACAATATCAAATGCTGCAAGTTTTTTATCTTTACAATAGAGTGCAAATGTTTCCTGAAAGTATCTTGATACTTCCATTTTCTTTAACAAATACTCAGAGTCCATCTCAAGAGAACGGACATTATAAATTTTCGTATATTTTGTCATAATGTTTCCTTTGTTTTACTTAATTATATTATAAATTTAGTTGATTGAATATATTTTCGTTCCGTAATATAATATCGATTGATTAATTAGTCGGGATAATAACAATGAAAGCATATACAAAAGGTATATTAAACGGGGTTTTGGCTTCCGTAAGCTACGGGACAAATCCGTTTTTCTCTCTACCGATGTACTCTCGTGGTATCGGTGTTAATTCCGTGTTATTTTACAGATACTTTATAGCAAGCCTTGTATTCTTTTTATGGATTAAGTTTATAAAAAAGGTATCGCTAAAAATAACAGTTAAAGAGGGACTTCAACTTTTCGCTTTGGGTCTTTTATTTTCGCTTTCATCATTAACATTGTTTGCAGCTTTTAACTATATTGCCTCCGGCATAGCTTGCACGATACTGTTTATTTACCCGATTATGGTTGCACTTATAATGTTTATTTTTTATAAGGAGAAAATAACAAAAAGTGTTGTATTTGCTATATTTTTAACCGTTATAGGAATAATGCTGCTCTCAAAAAGCACAGGGAAACTGAATTTTCACGGAATAGAACTTGTTCTTCTTTCGGCACTTTTATATTCGCTATATATAGTTTTTGTCAACAGAATTAAATCAATAGCTCAAATGCCACCTCAAAAATTGACATTTTATGTTATGTTATTCGGCTTATTTGTATACGTTGTCAACCTTGACTTCTGCACAAAATTGCAGCCTTTGGCATCTCCTTTCTTATGGTTGTGTGCATTAGGTTTATCATTAATTCCGACAATTATTTCGGTTGAAACAATAAATAAAGCAATAAGAATTATAGGGTCAACAAAAACAGCCGTACTTGGTGCATTAGAACCTATAACAGCAAATATTCTCGGCATTATATTTTTTCATGAAGCAATGACACTTAAAATATTTATAGGCATTTGCCTTATTATTTCAGGTGTTATGTTTATCATTTTACATAAAGATAAACATTTAACATAATAATTATACTTTGTCTATAATTCCGCCACCAAGAACAATGTCGTCATTATATAAAACAACAGATTGCCCAACCGCAACCGTTTTTTGCATATTTTCAAATTCAACTTCAATATCACCATTTTCAAGCGGAGTTACCGTAACTTTCTGAGGAGTTTGAGATGAGCGAATGTTTGCACTGCATTCAAATTTTTCGACAGGCTGTCCGCCTGAAATCCAATTGATTTTTGTAGCGGTTAATTTATCCTTCATTGCAGAATCTTTAAATCCTGCAACAACTTCATTTGTATCTTTTCTTAATTCTATTAAATACAATGGTTCGGTAGAACTTACGCCTAAACCTTTTCTTTGTCCGATTGTACAGTTCCAAATACCATTGTGTTTGCCGAGGACTTTACCGTTTCTATCTATAATGTTACCGATTTTATCTTCTATTTGAAGAAGTTCATTGTAATCCCCTCATAGAAGTCTTGACTGCCAGGCTTATCTGCGACCTTTAGTCCGTGAGCTTTAGCATAAACCCTAATTTCTTCTTTTACACTTTCATCATTCGTTCTATACATAATGCAGCTTTTTCTTGAACATCTTTATCGATAGTTATTTCATTTGATTCATTTAAGAGTACATTATAAATATCAGAAAGAGTGTTATGCTTCATATTTTGGCAAATTAATTTTTGACTTAATAAATGAAAAGTCTTATCACTGCAATCTCTTATAAGTCTGTCCAAAACACCTTTTTCCGTTGCAATTACAAATTCTTTTTTGTCTGATTTTTTTGCGTATTCCATTATCTCTTTTGTAGAACCGACAAAATCAGCAGCTTCAGAAACAGTTGTATGACACTCCGGGTGGGCCAAAATTTCAACATTCGGATATCTTTTTCTTGCTTCATTGATATCTTCAACCCTGACTCTTAAATGAGTAGGACAATAGCCGGTATAAGTATGAACTTTTACATTACCTATTTGCTTTTCAACCCACTTACCCAAATAAGTATCCGGCAAAAATAATATTTCATCTGCATTTAAACTTTTTACGATTTTTATTGCGTTTGAACTTGTACAACAAATATCACAGTGTGCTTTAACTTCCGCAGTTGAATTAATATAACACACAGTCGGTATATTCGGGTAATCGGCTTTAAACTTTTCAAGTAACTCAACATTAATCATATCTGCCATTAAGCAGCCTGAATTCATGTTAGGCAAAAGTACCTTTTTATCGGGATTAAGCAATTTTGCAGACTGCGCCATAAAATAAACACCTGCAAAAACAACTATATCAGCATTTGTTTCTTTTGCTTTTTGGCTCAAATAAAACGAATCGCCAACATAATCAGATACTTCATCTGTTTCAATATTCTGGTAGCAATGTGTTAAAACAATTGCATTTTTCTCTTTTTTTAATCTCTTAATTTCGTCTATGTAATTCATACTTTATTCCGCAAATTGTGCTTTTCCATAACATATTACAAAAAAAGCTATTTTTCAATTGTTACTTACTTATTTTTTCCATAGATATTTGACTTATTTCGTTGTATTCACAATAGTTTGAGGTTCACAAAAAATTCTTTATCGGGGAAGTACTTTTTATTGAGTCACATCCCCTGTAAATACGAAATATTCCCATTAGTGCAACTGAAAGAAGAAATACGGTTACTAAAATTCCCGATTTTAATTTTCCGATTTCCACAGCAACTATCATCGGTAAGAAGAATACAGATATACAGGATAAGACTATCAGCACAGAAATAAGAATTGTACTTATACCCTTTATATAGCATATTTGTCTGTATTTTAACATAATTATCTTAATTCCTCATCATTATATTGAACTCGGTTTGCAAGTTCTTTATCCGCCTCAATTTTTTGTTTCAACAATGAAATATCCCAGTATTTATTCTTTACGTCAATCGTAGTACAAAAAGGCAGATTTAAAGTGTTTTCTTTAAAATAAAACACTTTAGGACAATCTTCTGATTTATTGTTATACATTACAATACTTTTTATCTTATAATTCGGATTAAAAATAATCGAATCAATCGTGTATGTATCGCAATTAAAACATAAATTGTGGAATTTATTATCATAAAATTTTTGATTATTGTCGGTGGGAGATATAAACATAACTTTCTCTGAATTTATAAAATGTTTATATTCACTAATTGTTTTATGAAATAAATAAGAATTCTCTATTTGATACATCGTATTTATTATTCCGACAATTAAAATTACAAAAAAAGTATTATATAAAATAACATTTAGCTTTTTTGTACAAATTTTATTTGAAAATATATCAATTAATATCGGGATAAACATAAAAATCGGAAATATTCCAAATAAAATTATTCTTCTTGGAAAGAATTGGTAAGATATCGGATACTCTCTAAATAGAATTAAAAATACAAAAGAAAATATAGCGGTAATAATATACTTTGTTTTTGTTGAAAAATATGATTTATTAAAATAAATAATAATCAAAATCAGAATTAATAGAAAAGTATAATCTAACAGAGTAGTTTTCATCGTTAGAAATTCAATAATTTCACCGATTTCAAATAAAATTCTTTCTTTAAATAAAAAGTCAACAGGAAATTTTGAGTAGAAATAAAAATAAGAAAAAGGCATTAATAAAGCATTTAAGGCTATAAAATATTTAATAATTTTATTTTTTAATTTAATTTCTTTTCGAGAATAATATAGTGCCGAAAAAAGCAGAAATATAGACGAATATACTACTATTTCAGAAGAGTTATAAGAAATCATCAATAGAAAAATGATTGTACAAATATCAAAAATATTGTAATCAATCTCCGAAACCGCATAATGAAAAAGCAAAAAGAATATAGGAGCGGCTAATAGAACTTCAACTACAGAGTAGAAACCGGTAGGAATAGAAAAGAAAATTAATATTGCAAAAGCCATTATAGCAATATCATATCTTTTTGAACGTTTTGAGAGTGGATAATTCAAATAAGTAACTATTGCAGGAAAAGCAAAGAGCGGCAATGAGAAAATAACACTAAGCCAATATTTTGATGAAATTCCAAATATATGATATGCAATATTTACAGGAATTTGCCACAATACAATTATATTTCCTCTTGAACGGATGTCTGATATTGAGTACATCCACTCTCCGGATGCAAATCGATTTAACATATTAAGAAAGTATATACTTCCGTCATACAGTAAACCTCTTTGTGTGAAAGCTGCATATATTATACTAATTACAGTCAAAACGGAAAATATAACAAAGATTATTTTAATTGTTTTATCTCTAAAAAAATTTTCAATTTCCATATATTTATTTTTTACCACTTCTTAAATATAAAAAATACTGCAAGGATTATAAAGCAAAAGCCTACCAGATAATTCCACTTGAAATCTTCTTTTAAATATAAAACTGAAAATACACTAAATACAATCAAGGTAATTACTTCTTGAATTGTTTTTAACTGTGCGGCAGAAAAATATTCATGTCCGATACGATTAGCCGGAACCTGAAAACAATATTCCGGAAGAGCAATCCCCCAGCTTACAAGTATTACAATCCACAATGCCGTTGACTTAAATTTTAAGTGTCCGTACCAAGCAAACGTCATAAATACATTAGATATAGTTAATAATAATATTGGTAAAAATTGTCGCATGATAAATTTATTATAGTACAAAATGTCAACTTGAATTGATAATGATTGTAAATAAAACTTTATAAATCTATTTTAACTGACAAAAAAAAAATCGTTTACCTTTAATACATGTAGTATATTATTTTGAAGGAATGGTTATGAAAATACAATCAATCGGGGTTAATTATAAAAAGTTTAAGGCTGCATTTAAAAGTTTGAGAACGGATAAAAATACGGTAGCAGCACTAAAAGACGGAACAAAACCGATTATTGATAACCAAAAATTAAATATATACACTTCGCTCCAAAGAATTGTATGCAATCCTGATAAAGAAAACATTAACTTTTTATTGGATGTAGCCGCAAACTTGGCATACGGTCAAGGCGGAAACTCAGAATTTGCAAGTGCTTTAAACAAAGACGGCATTACACCTTATGACAGAGAGAATACTAATTGGTCAAAATTACTCGAAGATACAATACAAAGAGCATTAAAAGATTCAAATGAAACGGATTTAGCAGATGAGCAAGCCGAATTCTTTAAATTATTCGGTACAAAACATGATATGACACCTATCCAAAAAGAAATATTAGATTTAAGACAACAACTTACGAATAAGGTTATTAATGAAGATACTCTTTCGTCAGAGGAAAATCTTTCAAAAGCAGCAAGAATTCGCAGAAATATTGATTATTTTGCGGCTTCTTCAGAAGTTTCCTATGAACAAAAGAAAAAATGTTTAGAAAAATTTGTATATCTTTTAAGTGATGATTACAAAATCAATCCTCAATTAGAAGATAAAAAGCTTCAAGTTGTAGATGAAATGCTTAATGATATGGTTGTTAAAACAAAAGATGGTGAACCATTGACAATAAAAGCCGTTAACCAAAGACAATCAGGAATTTGTGCAGCGATTTCTATTTGCCGAAAAGCTATTGCGTATGAAGATAAAGTTCAATATATGAATATTGTGATGGATGAATTATCTTCTGACCCTGAAATGACTGTATATGATATTACTGATTTACCTTCAAAAAAAACCGTAAAAATCAAAAAAATAAATATAGATTATAATTCTGCATTAGCAAAAGGATATCGAATTATAGACGCTTCTGCACATAACTGGATGCAGAATGCACACGCTAGTGCAGACGGAACAATTCAAACAGAGCAATATGTTGCCTTTGATGATTATGATTATGATGTTTATAATGATTCAAGCTGGTATGATTGTTTATCAGAAGATGCTCAACCTACAAAAAACTTTTTAAAAGCATTAATCGCTGAAAAAGAACAACTTGAATCAACAGACAAAATCCGTAAAGAAAATGCAGCAGCTGTAAGAAATGTAAATGCTACAAAGAAAAAATTAATGAAGTATCAAGGCTCACTTCAAGGTCTTTTTTCTTCTACTCTTAAAGATATTTTCGGAGACTCTTTGTCTGACGAGAAACTTGCTGTGCTTAGAAATTCTATAATAGAATTTTATAAAGGGTCTTCTGATGATAACGAAATCAACATCTCAAAACAAATGGATCAAAGCGTAAAAGAGAAAATCATTTCGGATTATATAAAATCTCAGGTTCCGGATATTACGGAAGAACAAAGCAAAAAGGTTGATGAAAAAGCAAAAGATATAAATTCTATTGTTTCGGATTTTATTTCAAACGACAACAAATTAAAAAAAGTTGGTTCTTGTAGCTCTCCCCATGATATTTACAGAATGAATAACCGTTTATTTAAGGCTGCAGCAGCTCACCGTTTAGCGGTAGAAGAAGATATTAATCTTCCAGATGCAGTAATAAGGTATGAAAGAAGTTTAGGTATTCCCCCAAAAGATGAACGTGCGGTTGATTACCTCGACGATTTTTCAAAACAGATAAGTTCTGAAAACGTAAGAAAACGATATAAAAAAGATGACGGAACTGTACCGACGGAAGAAGAGTTAAAACTTGAAATCGTTTCAGATATGGCAAAACTTGAAGTCCTTATCCCTAACGAACTTGATGCAATAGTCAACGGTTTATTCGGAGAATCCGTAAATGCACAAATTATTAAACTGTTTGAAAATATCGAAAATGCAGTAAAAAGTGGCAATTCTGATGTTTTAGCCAGATATTCTTCTATACTCGGCATTAAAAATGATAAAACAGAATTACTAAAATACATTGGCAAATATAAAGAAAAAGTTTCAAATAACCCGTCTAACGCTGAAATTCAAGATGCAATAAGAGTTCTTTGTTATGAAGACAGAATTATGTTGGGAGATTTACTTATAGGTTCTTTCTTTACTGCTATTCAAGAGGGTATCTCTCAAGAAGCACTGGATTCCTTAGTAAATAGGTTTGGTGAAGCAGATTTAAGTACTAAATTACAAGAACTCTATAACAGATATGTAGCTTTACGCAATGAACACACTGAAATTTTTAATAAATGGAATATTCCTTCATCAAGAGAGCTGATTCTAAACAAGTTAGAAAATAAAAACGCTGTTTTATCAAGAAAAAACCTTGATATATTAAAAGCTCGCTTTAATGAAATTCAAGCTCAAACTATAAAAAATAGAAGTATTGCTAATTCAAAAGAGAGAGAAAAAGCTAACGAAAAATTATATGCTACTTTTACTCCGGAAGAAACAAGAATTATTGATTTAATTGATAAAGCTTTTTCAACTATGAGAAAATACAATAAATTATCATATAACGACTTAAATGCACAAATGAAAGATGCACTGGAAAAAGAATATTCTTACCTTGGAATGCTAAACGGTCAATTCTGGGTAAGAGAAGAGGGCTCATCAGGGCTTGTTTCAAATGAACAAGTCAGAATTTTAGAGCAAATGACAGGTGAACCATACCATATTGAATCTGATGTTAATGATGCTGCTGGAGAAATAAAAAAAGGTAAAGGAAGCGGTATATTATCGTCAAGCATTTCAGATAACGAGTATGCTTTCCATGCACAATATATTCCAAAGGTTACAACAGAAAAATTTGTTGACCCTGTCAGCGGAAAAACTTTCGAAAAAGATGTTCTTTGGACAGATAATTCATGGGGGAAAGCAGAAAAAGATTATTTTTGGAACGGAAGAAACGAGCATTTATATACCGATTATGGATGCGGATACGGTGGAAAGAACGGATTTATCATTGATAAAAATTACAGAATCGGTATACCTGTAAGTGAATTGCATAGGGGAAAAGGTTTCAGTCAGAAATATAAAGAAGATTTTGAATTATTTAGCAATATAATATTACCCGGAGCTCCGACGTCAACATATCAAAGATTATATAAAATGTTTAACTATATTCTAAATATGAATGAAGGGGAAAATTTTTATTCTCAATTAGAAAAACAAATTATTGACGGAGAAAGAATTAATCCCGATAAATTAATGAAACTCGATGATTTGGCAGATGGTCAAATTGAAAGATTATCTAATAGAATAAATAAAGAAATTAAATCAGAAGATGACTATAATAAATTGGCTGATAATGATGAAATCAAACTTGTTTTCAATAAAATTTCAGCATACTTAGCTACAGATAATCCTGAACTAAAAGAAGAAATCATAGGTATTCAATCTCAATCAGAATTAGAAGAAGAAAAAGAAGCAATGTTCCAAGAACACCTTGACGAGTTTGGGAGCATTCTCGGGAAAACTGCTGAAACAGTTGATATTCTTGAACTTTCTATGATGGAACATACAGAAAAAATTCTTTCTGAAATAGAGAAAAAATACAGAATTAAAACTAAATCCGCAAGTGAAATTAATACTCTTATTTTCCCGACAGATGAAGAATTTGAAAGGTTATCTGGTTCCTTAAATGATTTAGAAGCATTTATTTTAAACAAAATTGAGATGGTTGCAAAAAGTTTATTTGATAATCAAGATGCAGCAGTATATTTTATTGAAAATGCTCAAAAAAAGGTTTCTGAATTAACAGATGAAAATGTCAGAATAAATTCTTTATATAGTTATGTATTAAACTCAAAACCTCTATCACCTGAATTTATAGATGCAATTGACAAATACTTAGCTCCCAAAAGCGATGAAGAACTACTTGAATTAATTAAACAAATGCAAAATTCAAGTACTGAAAAAATTCAACCGTTCTTTGAGTCTCTTACGGAAGAAGATGTCGGATTAAGATATAAACCTGCTTATGATTATTTATATAAATTCCAAATGGGTAGTTCAGATGTAAGTAAAGCATTCAGAGAAGTATTCGGAAGTAAATTTATTGCAGATAATATGAGAACATCAGGTGAAAATACTGATATTTCTACTCCTGACGAATATTTCAGAGGTTTATATATAAAATTAGCAGACATGGATGTTCAGAAATTCATTAAAATATATAAGAATGAAGCATTTGAAAAATATAAAATTCGTCAAGCATTCCCTGAACCCGTTGTTTTACCTGATTCCGCCATAGAAGAAACCGTACAAAAAATGTTTGTCCCGATAGAAGAAAGTGTTTTAACAATTAAATCTAACGAAGCCATAATAAATATTTTAGACAGTTTTGATGATTTAATTAAAAAATACTCAAAATCACATGTATTTAAAGAGCTGCTTGCAGGTAATAAGATATCTATAGCAGATAATGAAGATTTCCTAAATAATTTTTACTGTGCATTAAATGATCTTGGAGCATTGATTCCGGAAGATGAATCATTAGGAGCTTTACAAAAGCCTATAGAAAAACTTATGTCTGATATAGAGTCTGAAAACGGATTTTTAGGCGGGAAAAGAACTGCAGGATATTTGAAAGAAATTCTTTCAGTTAAAGATGACTGGAAGCAGTCAGGTTTAACTTCCCAAAAGTTTGCAGACCAGAAAAGACTTGAAATAAAAGGTTTAAATTCTGCAATGCAGATAATTGCAAAAACTAATATAGAACCTAAATACAGAAATGATGCAATTTCTAAATTAAAAAATTATGTTGATTTATACAGAAAAGATGCTGATGAGGAAGCAATAGAAGAAGCATATAACGATTTTAAAGACTTCATGATAGAAAGACACATAACAAAAAATCCGACAGCATTACTGAGCGAAACAATAAAAGTATTGCAAGACGGTAAGCAAGGCACAGAAGAGTATGAGATTTTGAAACATTATTTGCTTATGACTTTAAACGTTGCACAACAAACAAAAGTCCAATACCAATTGGTACAAAATCAGCATGAGGGAATAAGTTCAAAAACAAGCGATTTACTCAAACTCTTCAATGTTCGTATGATAGACGGAACTCAACAAAGTATGGACTCCGAGCAAGGTATGCTTTACATAGTTAACCAATTACAAAATGCAAGCGATAATTATGTTACGTTAAATCTGTTCTTGAGCCAATCAGGATTAGCAAAAAGAGCATTAACTGCAATCATAAACAATTTTGATGTTGATAAAACATATAAACACTTCGATGAAATAGTAGATTGTGTTTTAAAATATTCAAAAGATTTAAGCATGTTGAACGAATTAACTGCAAAATTCTTCGAAGAAAATCGTGCTAAATTCAGTACAATTGAATCAGGACTAAAAGCTTACACTGAATATATAAAGGGAAATACTAAAGATAAGGAAGATTCAACTGTTTTACATAACTTCTTGAATTTATTTAATAATATAGAAATCAGTGAAAAACTTGAGTCGGTTTCAAATTCGTTCATTGATGACATATTAGCTAACTTAATTAATGACTCATTGCAAGTAGTTGCAGATTCAATTAATAGTCAAATAACAGGAATAGAAGAGATGAATAAACTCTTCCAAGAACAAATTAAATTGGTTAACGCAATTAAAGTTCCCGATGATTCCGAAGAACAAAAACAAAGAGAAAAATTCTTGCAAGAATACAATCAATGTCAGGCATACATTCTTGACGGAATGAACAAACTTTCATTGCAAATCAAAAATTACAATTTGGCTTAACCTAGAAAATGTTATAATATGTAATTATACATTGGAGGTCTAATGAAAAAAATAATTGTTTTATCTTTTATATTTATAATGAGTTTGTTTATTGTATCACCTTGCTTGGCGGTTAATATAGGAACCTACAAGACAGAAACCGAATACGGTTTATTAGACGGATTTAAAATTAATTGGAAACGAACAGATAAAAGCCAAAAGTTTATTGAACCGAGAGAAGAATCTACAAAAGAAGAATATGAAAGAGAATACAGAAACTATAAAGAGTCAGAATATGAACGTACAAAGTATATGTATGACGGACGTGCAATATTATAAAATTTAAGAGATAGAGTAAGAGAAAATCGGTCATTAAGACCGATTTTTTTAATTATTTTACATATATTGTTCTTCTTGCATAGCAATTGCACAAATTTGGGTTGATTGTATACAAACTTTTTTAATTGGTCCCACTGTATTTTTTTCAATTAACTTGGGAGTCGGAGAGTTTAGCTTTAATATTTGAGAAAGCTCTCCATATAATGCCTGCGGATTTTCAACATACAAAACTAACGGAGCAGTAGTTCCCTTTAAAAAAACCAATACGGATGTTCTTTTTTTCATTTGTCCTTGTGAAAACGGCTGTGGCATACTCTCTCCTAAATTATTGTATTATTTAATTTAATAGTAATAAATATTCATTAAAAGGTCAACGTTATAATAAAAATTTGTGTTATGATTAAAAAAAATAATATAAGGAAAGGGTAAAATGATAAAAGTCGGAGTCGTCGGGGCATTAGGGAAAATGGGGAAAGAAGTTGTAAAAGCTGTATTAAATGCAGATGATATGACTTTAGTTTCAGCCATTGATATTGTAGGAGAAGGAACTGATATCGGGCTAATTGCTGTGGGGAAAAACTGCGGGGTAAAAATCGAAAAAGATATAGAGAAATCTATTGAAACAAATTCTCCGGATGTTTTTATCGATTTTACTCAACCTTCCACAATATTTGAACATGTTTGCTTGTATATTAATAAAAGGGTCAAGTCAATTATCGGTACGACAGGATTAAAAGAAGCACAAATTGAAGAACTAAAAAGAATGTCAAAAGAAAATAATACAGGTTGTCTTATTGCTCCAAACTTTTCAACAGGTGCTGTTTTATTAATGATGTTTGCCAAACAAGCTGCAAAATACTTTGATAATGCTGAAATTATAGAACTGCATCATAACCAAAAAAAAGACTCTCCATCAGGGACTGCAATAAAAACTGCTCAAATGATGGCAGAAGCAAACAGTAATTTTACGTTAGGAAATTGCCCTGAAACAGAACTTTTGAAAGGTGCAAGAGGTGCAAATGCAGACGCAAATATTCATATTCACTCGGTAAGACTTCCCGGGTATATTGCTTCTCAAGAAGTAATTTTCGGCTCATCAGGACAGTTATTCAAAATAAAACACGATACAATGGATAGAGCTTGTTATATGGCAGGAGTTCTTTTAGCAACTCGCCACGTTGCAGAACATAATGACTTTGTATATGGATTAGATAATATAATGTAGTAATATTAAGTTCAGAATAATCTCCTTTTATAATTAATTATAAACAATCGGTAAAACAAAAAACTCAATATTATAGTGTTGCGATTGCTTCTTAAACGCACTATAAATTTATTATTAAGAAATGTTAACAAATTTCTTTCATAAGTCAATTCTTGTTCGGAATATTTTTTTATATAAATGTGGTTAGTTAGTAATTTTATGGTGGAGGTTAGTTTATATGGCAGTTGAATTTAATTGGACTAATTCAGGCTTAGCTACTGGTACGGGTTATTCATCTTACACACCTGTTTCAAGCGGGTTTGGTTTATCTACAAAAAATTTAAAAAGCGTAGATGATTATAGTCAAACAAAACAAGGTATCAGCACTGCAAATGCAGCTATGGAATCTGCGTTTGAAAGTGATGTTGATTCATTAATTTCTTATATTGCAGATGGGCATGAAGATAATGCAATGGAAAAATTTGAAGAAATGATGGAATATTGGACAAACAGTGAAAATTCTACATTATACTCAAATTTAAACGAAAAAGAAATGAAAGCATTAATCAGTGCAAAAGTTGAAGAACAAACCGAAAATGGTGAATCTTTAGAAGAATTAATAAGAGAATATTCTGCAAGCGGTTCTGATACAGTAAACACCAAAATCCTAAATTGGGGTAGAGGTGATGATTGTTCAAGAGAAGATTTACTTGAATCTATGTGTGATGTTAAAGAAGAAAAAACCGGATTTAATGCAGTTTCCATACTTGCATGTATAGCATCTCCGTTCACAGCATTCTACAACTGGGCATTCTGCGGAAACAAGAAAAGATAAAAATTATCCGAAACATTATAACAAACAAAGAAAGCAGATTAATTATCTGCTTTCTTTTAGTTTATTAACGTCTTCTTTAAGATCTTGAATTTCATATTTCATTCTGTTTAATTGACAAGTAACAGGATCAGGAATTCGATTGTGCATTAATTGACCTTGAATTAATAGTTTTTGTTTTACAATTCGTCCCGGGATACCTACTACAGTTGAATTTTCGGGTACCGGATCAACAACAACAGAGCCTGCTCCTATTCTTGAGTTTGAACCGATTTCAATATTTCCCAAGACTTTTGCACCCGATCCGACAACAATATTATCACCCAATGTGGGGTGGCGTTTCCCGTGTTCATTTCCCGTTCCGCCAAGCGTTACTCCTTGGTATAAGAGTACATCATCTCCTATAATTGCAGTTTCTCCGATTACAACCCCCATCCCATGATCGATAAAAAATCGTCTGCCGATTCTTGCCGCCGGGTGAATTTCTATTCCCGTCATAAACCTTGAAAAATTTGATATCATCCTCGGAATTAGCGGAATTTTCCAATAATTCAATTTATGAGCTATCCTGTGCATAATAAGTGCGTGCAATCCCGGATAACATAGAATCACCTCAAATATGTTACCGGCAGCAGGGTCTTTATCATATATTGTTTGAATATCCTCTTTGATTTGAGAGAATACTTTTTTTAATAAACGCATTTACACACCTTTTATATATTTTCTTTTTCCGTATTGTACGGTAATCGGCAACATAGATTTTTCAATTAAAAATGCAGGATTTTGTTGTTTTTCTCCATTAATTTTCAATGCACCCGATTGTGCCAATCTTTTTATGTCCCCTCTGCTTAATGATTTATCAAAATCAGAAATAAAATCAATAAGCGTTGTAGCTTCATTTAGGCTAACTTCAGGAATATCATCAGGTATTTCTTTATTTTGAACAACTTTAATAAAGTTTTCTTGAGCTTCTTTTGCAGCTTCAGAACCTGCATACATTTCTGTTATTGTATATGCCAATTTCATTTTTATATCACGAGGATTAACAGTTTTTAAATTTTCTTCTATTTCTTTCAATTCTTCATTTGAAATTTCAGTTAACAATGCAAAGTACTTAACTATTAAATTATCTGAAATTGACATTAATTTACCGTACATATCTTTTGGAGAATCCGTTAAACTGATACAGTGTTCGGGGAATGATTTAGACATTTTAACAACACCGTCTGTACCTTCAAGTAAAGGTAAGAGCATAACCATTTGCGGATCTTCTTTTCCGTATGCACTTTGAATTTCACGACCTAATAAATTATTAAATCTTTGGTCTGTACCGCCAAGCTCTATATCTGCATCAATAACAACAGAGTCATAAGCCTGCATTAACGGATAGAAAAACTCATGAAGTGAAATAGGTCTGTTTTCGGCATATCTTTTTGCGAAATCATCTCTTGTCATAATTTGTGCTACCGTTACTTTTGCAGCCAACTTAATCATTTCAACAAAGTTTAATTTATATAACCAATCAGCATTATTTCTGACTTCTGCTTTTGTAACATCAATTACTTTAGAAATTTGGTCGAAATATGTTTTTGCATTAGCTTCAACTTGCTCAACCGTCAAACTCGGACGGGTATCAGACTTCCCTGACGGGTCGCCTATCATGCCTGTTCCGCCGCCGACAATAAGAATAATTTTATGACCCAAGTCCTGAAACTGTTTTATTTTTCTTAAAACAACAGTATGACCTAAGTGTAAGTCCGGGCGAGAAGGATCCATTCCTAATTTGATTCTTAACGGCTTATTTGATTCTTTTGATTTTTGGAGCTTTAAAGCTAATTCTTCAACGCCCCCCGGCAGAACCTCCGCCCCTCTTGAAAGCAACATTGCTTGATTTAAAAATTCTTCTTTTATTTCAACTTTTTCCATAATTTCATCCTAATTAATACTGATATGTTTTATTATGACAAAAACATGATTTTTTAGCATAAAAAAAGCTCGGTCTATACCGAGCTGATTTGTTATAAATTTTTATTAAACTAATCTAACGTTAGTAGATGTACCTTTTTTAGACATTTCAACTTTGCCTTCTCTTGCTAACCAGCCTAAGCCTAATTCAGCGAAGTTTGATTTAAGGTCTAAATCTTTTTTCATTTTTGTTAATGTTGTTTCACCGTTTTCATTTAAGTAATTCCAAATTTGTCCGGCTGTTTCTCCAATAGTTTCCATCATTTAGTTCTCCTTTTTACTAATGCTATTAACATTTCTGTCATGTAATGTATAATTTTAGTATAGTATAGAAAACATTTCATGTAAAGGATGTAAAATAATATGAACAGTGGAAAGGTTTGGAAATACGGGGACAATATCGATACAGATGTAATAATTCCTGCCAGATATTTAAACACATCATCAGAAAAAGAATTAGCTTCTCATTGTATGGAAGATATAGATTTAACATTTTCAAAAGAAGTTAAACCGACAGATATAATAGTTGCCGGTGAAAATTTTGGGTGCGGAAGTTCAAGAGAACATGCTCCGATTGCAATTAAAGCCTCAGGAATCTCATTAATAATAGCAAAGAGTTTTGCACGAATTTTTTATCGTAATTCAATAAATATCGGGTTATCAATTCTTGAACATCCGACATTATCAGATGAATGTAAAAAAGGGGATATTATTGAATATGATTTAACAACAGGTATTGTTAAAAATATAACAAAAGGAAAAGAGTACATGTGCAATAAATTTCCGAAAGAAATACAAGATTTGGTTAATGCAGGAGGATTGATAAATTATACAAGAGAGAAATTAAACAGATAACAAAAAAGAGGCTTTATTAAGCCTCTTTCTTGTTTGTAAAACATATTTATTTTTCCTCTGCGACTGCTGCTTCATCATGAGCATCTGTTCTGATAGAAGCTGTTTTGGAAGATGTAATTTGTTTTTCTTTGAATTTTTTGACTTGTCTGCAAATTTTGTCAGCGACTAAATCAATACTTGCATACATTGATTCTGCACTTTCTTCTGCTTGGACAGATCCTGAAAAGAACTTACAGATAACTTCTGCGTTGTGGCTATTTGCTACGGAAGGATTTTTTGTAACATTAAGAACAACATCAATTGATTGAATTTGATCATAATGATTCATTACCTTTCCTATTTTTTCTTCCGCATAAGCACGAATAGCATCTGTAATTTCAATGTTACGCCCTTTTACTGTAATGCGCATATTTCTTCTGCCTCCATAAACTATTTACTATGTTATTATACCCTATTATTACCATGTTTTAAACCCATAAATCAATTTTAATTTTTAAATAAAAAAAATAATGTTATAATTTAAGATATGGATAAGGAAAAAATTAATATGCATAAATACTCTATTGGCATAGATTTGGGCGGTACGAAAATTCTTACCGCAATAGTTAATAAAACTACCGGTGAAGTCGTTTCTTCCATTAAGAAAAAAACAAAAAAGGATAAAGGACAAGATAAAATAATTCAAAAAATCATAAAATCAGTACATGAAGTTTTTGAAGGCAGTAACTTAACCCTAAAGGATATTGATGATATCGGGTTAGGTGCGGCAGGACAAATAGATAGAGAAAACGGGATTATTTTAAATGCTCCTAATTTGGATTTTTCAAATATTAATATAAGAAAAATATTAGAAGATGAATTTTCAAAACCTATTTTATTAGGAAACGATGTTGAAATTGCTACTATCGGAGAAATGTATTTTGGTGCAGGCAGAAACGAGAAGGATTATGTCTGCATCTTTGTAGGTACGGGTATAGGTTCAGGCATTGTACAAAATGGGAAATTAAGATACGGTACAACAGGAACAGCGGGCGAAATAGGACATATAATTGTTGATGTCGGAGGCCGCCCTTGCGGTTGCGGCGGTTGCGGTTGCCTTGAAGCCTATGCTTCTCGTTTAGCTATTGAAAAAAGAATCATCGGGGCTTTGAAAAAAGGCAGAAAATCAGATATTGAAAATTATCTTGTAGAAGGTAAACCGATAAAAACAAGCATGATAAAAAAATCTTTGGATAATAAAGATGAACTTGTCCTTCAAATTATAAATGAAGCATCCGAGTACTTGGCTTCAGGGTTAGCTTCAATTATTAATTTTTATAACCCTTCAAAAATAATTTTAGGCGGAGGATTAATGAACGCTATAGATTATTTCTATACACGATCAACCGAAATAGCAAAAATTAAATCCTTGCCGACACCTGCTGTTGCCATAAATTTTGAAAAAGCAAAACTCGGAGATTTTTCAGGTGTTATAGGAGCCGCTTTACTCTCTAAATACAGATCAGAATTATGCTAAAATACATAAAAAAATTATTTACAAAACAAATGTTTCATATAAAAAACGGTGTTTTTAAGTTAGATTATTTTTTATATGAAGTAGTTCATCATTGCAATTTAAAATGCAAAGGCTGCGACCATTGTGCACCATTGGCTGACCCTGAATTTGTTGATATAGCACAATACTCGAAAGACATAAAAAGAATGTCCGAGCTTTTTCCTGATGTTAAAGTAATAGGAATAATGGGCGGAGAACCTCTGTTACACCCAAATTTTTTAGAAATTATAAAAATCACACGAAATAATTTTTCGTCAGCAAAAATTAATCTATACTCAAACGGGATATTACTTCAAGCTCAAAAAGAAGAGTTTTGGAATGTATTAAAGCAAAATAACGTAAAAATTTGCATTACTTTTTATGACATAAATATTAACTTCAAAAAAGTATTGGAAACCGCAAAAAAATTCGACATTGAAATCTATACAGAGCGTGAATATTTAAACAATAAATTGCCGTTTGATAAAATAAAATATGATATAAAAGGGAAACAGGCAAGTTGGCTTTCTCATTTTTTATGCAGGCACTCAGGGCGATTTCCGAGTCTTGAATACGGGAAATTATATAAATGTACAATAATGTGCGGTGCAAGACATTTTAACAAATATTTTAACAAGAATATGGTAATAACAGAAAAAGACTATATAGATATATATAAAGAAGTTTCGCAAAAAGAACTCATCGACTATTTTGAAAAATCAAATCCGTTCTGTAAATATTGTAATATTTTAGGTCAAGACTTATTCTTTTGGGAGCTCTCTAAAAAAGACATTAAAGAATGGACTTAACCTTAATCGGCAACCATATCCGGCATTTCATAATATTTGCAATTATAACAAAGTGATTTTGCGTGATAACTTCCATCGTATTGGCGATAACGAGATTTAAAGTTTGAAATTAAAACCGGTCTTGATTTTGGATTTTTAACACAATATGTTACCGCTTGTTCATCTCTATTCGTAATTATTTCAGGAATAACCAAATCATTTTGTGCAAAACTTATTGCGACAGGATTTTGTAAACCTTCTCCATAATTTGTAACTTTTATGTTTGTCCAAAATTTATAAGAAAAAATATCTTCATTATTTAATTTTAGTATCGCAACCAACTCTGCAATATTAGGAAGTCGACCTCCATTTGCCATACAGTAAGAGTCTTTTTCATATTTTGTTTTTATTGCGGGCGGAATATTTGCAAGTTCAAACCCGGGATAACAGAAATTTTGCTGCCATATTTGAATTTCATCAGGTTTACTTACACTGCTGTAATCAATAGCCGGGAAATAACACAATCTTATTTCAGACCCCTCTTGTAATTTTCTTGATGACGAATAATAACTTCCTTGCGGGTACATATCCTGACTTCTTTGAACTTCAAAAGAATAGTTGTATCCGCTGTTAATCATTTCATTTAAGTACTGAGGAGATACATGTTTAATCGTAAAATTAACAAACCCTGATATTGATTCATCAACAGGCGGCATGTTCATCTCTTTGGGATTATCGTTATTCCAACCTTGGTTATTATTTTGCATATTTAAATTTTGAGGAGAATATGAACTTTCTCCGGAAGATTTTGCCCCGTCATTATATTCTATAACAGGTGTTTTATAGAAATAATTTGTAATTCTTTTATCTTCTTTATTATATTCAGATGTGCAATATACAATCGGGCTTTCATTTCCCGTTGATTTTACAATTTCATAACTCATATTTTTAAAGTGTAACAACAGTTGATTTTTTCCTGCCGTATCACTCGTCCAGTAATATTTTTCCCCGAACAAATCAAAACGGTTAAAGATGATATTATATATTTCTTTATGAGAAGCAACATTAGCACCTATAGAATTACAAAAATTTTCTGCCATAGAATAAGATTTTGCAGGAAATCCCTCAATTGTATATAAAAACGGAACTTCAAAACCCTCTTCTTTTAGGCGTTCTTCCGTAACATCACTTAAATCAACATATTTCAAAAAATTTTCGGAAGCCGAAAATACCATTTTTGCGATTTTAAATTTATCTCTTTTTACAAAATTATTGTTTAAAGAATAATCAAAAACCGTCTTTATCCCAATTGCAAGCAAAAATATTGCAAATAAAACATATAATAATTTACCTGAGTCCTTTTTCCTTTTTAATTCGTAAGACGGAATTACAAATGCCGGCATGAGAAGAAACATGTATATAAAAAGCAATATTGACGGGATTAAAACCATAATTGTATTAATAAAAAATGCAGTTGCAAAAGTTACATTTAACGCAGATTCATTTACTCTCGCAATAATTGCTAAATTTGCAATCAAAATTGCACATAAAATTCCAAACCCAACCCCTATCGTAATCGGGTAATTTACATACATTATTTCTGCTTTTAATGCGTACCATTTCCCTTTAATCAAAGCATTTACAATAAAGCGATAAATAAAAAACAGAAAAACATTAAAAATAGTACTCAAAATAAAAAATGAATTTTTATTTGAATCACAAAAAATAAATGCAATAAAGTTTGCAAGAACAATAAAAACAGAGAATAAAATATTTATTTTCAAAAGACTGTGTGAAGCCGCCTTTTGAGTCTTTTTCGTTGTCGTTTTTAAATTCTTTTTCATATTTTTCATTTCTTTATTTTACAATTTTTATCATATTTTTTCAAATTTAATAATTATTGTATAATTTAACTATACATAAGAGGAAGGTTTTGTAAGTGGATATTACACAAAGTACAACATTACAGGAATTAGCAAAAGAAGTTCTTCAAATTGAAGCAGATTCCATATTAAAATTAAAAAACAGAATTAATGAAAATATTGACAAAGCGGTTGATACAATTATTTCTTCAAAAGGAAGAGTAATTGTTACGGGAATGGGCAAATCAGGACATATAGGCAGAAAAATTGCCGCTACATTGTCTTCTACCGGAACCCCTGCATATTTTCTTCATCCTGCAGAAAGTACACACGGTGATTCGGGAATTGTTACAAGAGAAGATGTTGTTATTGCAATTTCAAACAGTGGTGAAACAACGGAATTATTGAACTTGTTACCTCTTATAAAAAGATTTGAAGTACCGCTAATTGTTTTAGCTGGGAACGAACAATCTACACTTGCAAAATGTTCTGATATTTATTTTGATGTTTCGGTTGAAAAAGAAGCATGCCCGCTTGGTAAAGCTCCTACCGCAAGCACTACTGCTACACTTGCAATGGGTGATGCTATCGCAATTTGCTTGTTGAAAAAACGTGGTTTTTCAGAAGAAGACTTTTTACTGTATCACCCGTCAGGAGCACTTGGAAAAGGTATTTTGTATATGGTAAAAGATTTGATGTTAAAAGATATAAACCTTTTACCGATTGCACACGAAAACGATACTTTCTTAGAAACAGTGGATTTAATTTCTAAGAAAAAACTTGGATGTGCATTAATTGTTAATGAAGAAAACAGATTAACAGGACTATTGACCGACGGTGATATCAGACGAATATTGCTGAGATACCCTGATGTTTCGGTTTTAACCAATAGTACGGTTATGACAAAAAATCCAAAAACTATTGCAGCAGATGATATGGCAACAAAAGCACTTGCATTTATGGAAAAATATTCAATAACGGCACTTGCGGTTTGTGATGAAGAACATAAGCCAATCGGCATTATACACATACACGATTTATTAAGAGCGGGGGTCGCTTAATGTACGGAATTGAATTAAAAGAAAAAGCATCAAGAATAAAGATGGTTGTATTTGATGTAGATGGCGTAATGACAGACGGAAGTATAACCTATGATGAAAACGGTGTTGAGTATAAAACGTTTAACGCAAAAGACGGGCAAGGTATAGTAATGCTTACTAAGGCAGGTATAATAACTGCAATAATAACGGCAAGAGAAAACGGAACAGTAAAACATCGTTTTGAAAATTTGGGTATGACAAAGTTATTTATGGGTCAAAAAAATAAGACAATCGCATTAAAACAACTCGTTGAAGAATATGATGTTACATACTCGGAAATTGCATATATGGGAGATGATTTACCTGACTTATGTGTTTTAAAAGAAGTTGGATTAGCTTGTTGCCCAAATGATGCAATGGGAGAAGTTAAAGAAGTATGTGACTTTGTTTCTTCCAGAAACGGTGGAAGAGGAGCCGTAAGAGAACTTACTGACTTAATTTACCATAATATGAAGAAATAAACTCCCCTCCCCTATATAGCTTAAAGGCTTTTACTCTTAGTGAAACATTAATTACCCTCGTTATTATTGATGTTATTATAGTAATTACTGTTCCTGCAATTTTAAATTCTCTTCAAAATCAAGAATTTAAAATCGGATACAAAAAAGCATATTCGGATTTAGCTCAAGCAGCAGCCGGGAGTGTTGCATTTGGGAAGTTTCCTTATCAAAATGTAATTCCATATTTCCCTTTTGATATAACAACAAATAAGGGACCGGTGTCATCACCCAACATGCCATTATAAATCTCAGCTTTTAGAATAATACAAAAGACGAGAAATCCAATATTGATTTTCCCGTCTTTATTATTAATTTAACTGATTATTATTAACTTTCTACATAATAATTCTTTGAAATAATTTCTTCTGCCTGATTTTTAGTTAATGAAGAATCTTCTTTCATTTCTTCTTTAACTTTTCTATCAAATTCCCCTTGTGAAATTCTGATTTTTAAGGAGTTTTTATTTTGTTCAATTTGTTCAGTCGGAGTGGTAGAGGTTTCTCCGTTACCATTCGAATTTACTCCTTTTTTACCTGCAACTGAAGAACCTGTATTTGAGAAATAAGCTTTTCTGTTCTTAGACCAAGACTCAGTTGATTTACTTACAATATTGTAATTGCTCAAATAATTTCCGCCGCCTGATGCACCTCTATATTTATCTTTAATAGAGCTTGCTGTTCCAAGTTCAGAGTTTTTAATATCCAATGATGCCATTTCTTTAATTAAAGCATACTCTTCCGGAGTAAAGTCAAGAATTGAAACACAATCATAGCCCATTGCATCAATTGCGGCAGAAGCGAATTTTTCAACATCTTGAGCTAATCCGTCAGGAAGCATACAGTCTGTCTTTTTTATTTGGGCCAAATGACCTTGCTCATCCTGAATGACGTTTCCGTTTTCATCAACCAAAGAAACCCAATAGTTTCTGTCAGAAGTTTTGTTTATAACAATGCCGTAATCTTTTTCAAGTCTTGCACCATAGTTTTTTATGATTGAATCCCAGTTCCAGTCATCTCTTGAAATGCCCATATCTCTGATTGCATTATTAAATTTTTCATCAAGTACCAAGTCCAAAACGGAATCATAACTTGCTGCAATTGTATCATAGCACCATGTTTTACCGATTTGCTTTGCCATTGTTTGTGCAACATTTGAAAAATTACCGTGAGAAAGGTTTTCGTACTCAATACCATAGTCTTTCAATTTTGCTTGCAATTCAAGGTACTCATCATCAGCTAAACCGTGAATTTCTTCTGTATCTTCTTCGTTAGCATCTTGTGCCATACTGTTTAATTCAGTAATTTGTCTGCTTCTTCCGTATAATTTTATTTCATTTGCCCTTGAAGTTGTGTCATTATCTTCTTCTCCAAAAATTGATATTGATGAAGCTCTGCTACCTTGATTGTCAGTTCTTGTGGAATAAGAGTTTCTTGATGTAGCAGATTCAGATGTTCTTGAACTTGAACTGTTTCCGTTGTTACTTGTTCTTGAATCATTATTATCATTTTCTCTGTTACGTATTCTAAATTTATCAAGTCTCATTTTTCGAATCCTCGTTTCATATATATAAAAACATGTAATTATAGAAAATTGATATATTGAGCATATATTATCTTAACTTTTCTTAATATTTGTCTCTCATATATTTATATGTTTTGATATCTGAAAAATCACGTTATATTAATAAAAAAAGGATAAAGAATGAATATATTATACTTATTTGTTCCTCAATGGATGCCTATAAGTCCTCATTTTGCAATCCCGTCATTAATGGGTCAATTTGAGGGAAGTAAACATAATGTTTCAGCAATAGATTTGAACTTAAAATTTTATAACAAAGTTTTAACAAGAGATTACCTTTCAAACTCTCTAAAACGAGCAAAAGAACTTGAAAAATCTTTGTATGGTGAAGTTATAAAATTTTATGAGAAAAACAGAAATTTTGAGACCTATACATTAAAACAAAAAAATCTCATAGCAAAACATGTAATGATAAAAAAATGTTTGGAAACAAATAAGGATAAGATAAACTCTATTCCGGTGTTAATTGACGGTGCTGTTTCAATAATGCGGTCAAAAAAACATTTTTATAATCCTAAATTACTGTTGGAATCTTTAAACATAATAGATATGGCAATGGAAATAGTATCTATGCCGTATTATCCTGCTAATATTACATTTAGCAGTTATTCCAATCAATCATTTGAATATACTTTTGAGAGCATAAAATACTTTGTTTTTGATAAAGACACAAATATTTTTGCAGATTTTTATAAGGATTATATAGAAGAAATTAAGGCTAAAGATGCAAATTACATAGGTATTTCAATAAATTCATCAAGCCAAATTATTGCAGGGTTGACACTTGTTCATTTACTAAAAAAAGAAACAAATGCCCACATAAATATAGGCGGAAATTATTTTGGACGTCTTACCGAATCATTATTAAAACGTCCTGAATTTTTTGAACTTTTCTGTGATTCTTTATCAGTTGAAGAGGGAGAAAAAGCCGTTCTTGAAATTGCACAATATATTGACGGGGAATTGACAATTGAAGATGTTGCAAATCTTATGTATTTAAAAGACGGGAAAGTTGTTCTTAATAAAATAAAAGAGCCTATGTGCTTAAACGATATGAAACCGTTAAGTTTAAAAGGTTTTGAACTTGATAAATATTATGTCCCCGAAATCATATTGCCATTTCAGACTTCAAGAGGTTGCTACTGGCGAAAATGCAGTTTCTGCGACCACGACTTCGGACAATATTACAACGTAAAAAAAATAGATTTACTCGTTGAACAAATTAAGTATATGAAGGATAATTACGGGGTTACAAAATTTGAATTTATAGATGAAGCAATAGGTCCAAAATACTTAAAAGAAATGTCAGAGCGATTTATAAATGAAAAGCTTGATGTTACGTTCTTTTGTGATGCCAGAACAGAAGAGGGTTATACACAAGAAGTTATGAATTTAGCTTATAAAGCAGGTCTAAGAATGGTACTTTGGGGTGTTGAATCCGGTGCAAGAAGAATAATGGAGTTAATAAATAAAGGTGTTGACTTTGATAAAAGACTTGATGTTTTGAAAAACGCACACAATGCAGGAATTTTCAATTTTGCGTTTATCTTTTTCGGTTTCCCTGCCGAAACAAAAGAGGATGCAATGCAAACAATCGACTTAATTTGTAATAATTCTGACATAATAAACGTATATGGAAGAAGTGTTTTTACAATGGGAAACCATACAAAATTAAGAGAAAATCCCGAGGAATACGGTGTTGTAGGAAATTCTTATCAAGAATGTGAGTTTTCTCCAACTTATACATTCAAAGCAAAAGGAATGACGCAAGAAGAATTAAAAGAAGTTTTGGATATTTGCAAAAAAAGAGCTTGGGAGGTTTACGGTAACGGACTTGTATTCCAGTTTATTACGAGAGAACTTTTGTTCTTATACATTGATAAATACGGAGCAGATGAGGTTAGTAAGTTTAAATATTAAGGAATAAAAATGGGTTTACTGGACAGTTTAAATGAGTTTTTCGGAAATAAACAGATTGACGAAACAGGCTATCAAGAGCTTGTTAAACAACGTGAAAAAGTTAAAAAAGGGCTTGCTACCGAACTGAAAAAACAATTGATGATGAATGATGAAGAAATAAAGGCGGTTATTTCTTTAATTGAGGACTATGAAAAAGAATCAGATGATGTAAAAAAGAAGTTTGATACTCAAAACCATTCTGCAAAACAGGCAGAAGATATGTATGAAAAGTTAAATGCAATTCAGCAAAAAATGGTTGCCGATGTCAGAGGAATAATTAGATTTATAATGAAAGAGAAATTAAAAAAAGCGAACTTATTATTTGGCAACAGAAAAAACAACATATAAAAAGAGTTTCCGTGAACTGAAACCCAAAAACCGACTTTTTTACTTTGTCCGGTTTTTGGGTTCATTTCACCGATTGAAAGCTCTTTTATTATATAAACATTTTATTTATTTAAAAGGATTTTCTAAAATTATTGTTTGTTCTCTATCCGGTCCTACACTTATAATTTTTATAGGAATACCAACGAGTTCTTGAAGTTTATCCAAGTATATTTTAGCATTTTCAGGTAATTCGTCCAATGATTTTGCATTTGATATATCGGAATTCCAACCTTTAAATGTTTCATAAACAGGTTCTAAATATTTGTGAAGATTGATGTCTGTCGGATAATCTTTATAGATTTTACCGTCACGTTTATCTTTATATGCAACGCAAACCTTTAACTCGTCAAAATCATTAAATACGTCAATTTTAGTTATAGCCATTTGAGTTAAACCGCCAACTAAAACACAATATCTTGAAAGAACAGCATCAAACCAACCGCAACGTCTTGGACGACCTGTTGTTGTTCCGAATTCTCCACCGATTTGTCTTATTCTTTCACCTGTTTTGTCTGTTAATTCCGTAATAAAAGGGCCTTCTCCGACTCTTGTAATGTATGCTTTTGTAACACCTATTACGTTTTGAATATAAGTAGGCCCGATTCCGCTTCCTGTTGCAGCTCCGCCGCCTATCGGATTAGAACTTGTAACATAAGGGTACGTTCCGTAATCAATATCAAGCATTATGCCTTGAGCACCTTCAAACAGAATTTTTTTATTTTCTTTTAATATGCTTGATAATTTATCTACCCATTCATTACAAACATAAGGTCTGAATATTTCTGCATATTTTCTGCAATATTCTAAAATATCATCTTTTTTATAAACTTTTGTACCGAAAACTTCTCTTAACATTTTATTTTTCAATGGAAGAATGGCTTCCAATCTGTCATTCAAAGATTCTTCATTATATAAATCTTGAATTTTAAGCCCGTATCTGCCGATTTTATCCGCATAAGTAGGACCGATACCCTTTTTAGTTGTACCGATTTTATTTTTCCCTGATGTACTTTCACTTATACCGTCTATATCAATATGATAAGGCATTGTAATTGAAGCTAACGGGCTTATTTTTAAACAAGATAAATCAACTCCACGTTCAATTAACTCTTGTGTTTCTTTTAAGAATGTTTCAGGATGAATTACCGTGCCGGCTCCAATGAAACAGAATTTGTCCTTATACAAAACCCCTGACGGGATTAAGTGGAATTTATACTTTTCATTGTTTGCAACTACTGTATGACCTGCGTTGCAACCGCCTTGATAACGGATTATGACGTCTGCATATTCTGCCAATAAATCCGTAATTTTGGCTTTCCCCTCATCTCCCCACTGAGCACCTACAACAACCGTATTTTTCATAAAACATCCTTTCAAAACATGTTTATTTACCTATTAAGTATAGAACAAATCATCATGATAATAAACTTAAATTTTATATAAAACTTTGTTAATTATTGAGTTAATAAGTTGAAAATATTACCCACTCGTCTAATAGAAATATCGAGGATGAAATGAAAGAATATTTTTGTTGGAGGTAATCATGAAAAATTTTCTTATCATTTTATTTGTTGCATTATGTGGTTGTATAGGGTTTTATATTTACAATAACTCTCAAAATTCAAATGATTGTTTGGCAGGAAGAGGATGTTGCTCACACCACGGTGGAGAATGCGGTTGCAGAGGAAGCAGAAGTGTTTGTTGTGACGGAACTTTAAGCCCGTCTTGCCACTGTTACAGAGATGAATATACAGGGAAAAGTTTGTAATTTATTTAAAATAAGTGAGGTTACAAAATTCCATATATGGTTGAGAAAAAGAGAAATATACACAACCTAAATGGAAACCTCTTTATGGTGGTTGTGAACCTGTCGAGAGCGGTGGAGTTTATACAAAAACGCTTCTTTACAATAAAAATTATATGTAATCATAGTAAATCCATAAATTACACAAAATCATTTTTTTATGCGAAAATAATATAAGATTTTATAAAGAGAAAAGGGAATTTATGGAACTTAGCAAAACAGAAGCGAAGAACGCATATAAGTACGGTTGGTTGTTATCAAGAATATATCCTTACATTAAACCTGTTATGGGCAGGGTTATTCTTGGTTTCTTAATTGCAATCCCGTTAGGGTTGCTGGATGGTGTTACCGCTTTTGCATTAAAGCCGTATATGGATTATGTTGTAGGACAAAAAGATTGGGTTTTCACTCTTTTTAACCACACATATACCCTTACTTGGCAAACTTTTGCTTTTATAATTCCGTTTGGAGTTGTTGCCTTTGCAGCTTTCCAAGGTCTTTTAAGATACTTAAACACTTATCTTTCGGAGTGGACAAGCAAAAAGGTTACAAATGCCGTTAAAATAGATTTATTCAGACATTTAGTAGAAATGGATACGAAGTTTTTTGATGAAAACCCGTCAGGGATAATTCAATCAAGATACTTAAATGACCCGCAAACTGCTGCTGACGGGTTAATTGAAAAATTAAAGACAATGACAACCAGCGTATTTGGTGCGTTAGGGCTTATTTGTGTTATGTTATACAGCTCTTGGCAGCTTGCTACTGTTGGGGTTATTGTATTGTGTGCAGCGTTTTTACCTGTTGCTTTCATAAGAAAAATTATAAAAATGACATCTAACCAAGATATGGTTATTTCAGGTAACATAAGAACAAATATGAACGAAACATATTCAGGAAACAAAATTATGACGTCTTATCAACTGCAAAACAGGCAAAAACACTTATTTGAAGAAGAAATTGATAATTCGTTCAAGGTTGCCATGCACTTAATAAAACGTTCGGGCTGGATGTCCCCTTTAATGTACTTAATTGCTTCATTTGGAATTGCGTTTGTTCTTGCGTTCGGTACTAATTTAATTATTTCCGGTAAAATTACGGCAGGAAGTTTTGCTTCATTTGTAACTTCTCTGTTATTACTGTATAAGCCGGTAAAAACATTAGGAACTACCCTAACAAGCATTCAAACAATATTTGTAGCAATGGGACGTGTATTTGAATTGTTTGACATTACGTCAGACATAAAAGAAATTCAAAATCCGATAACATTTGACGGGTTAAAAAATGATATCACTTTAGATAATGTTTACTTTGAATATGTACCTAATGTACCTGTTTTAAAAGGAATTAATTTAAAAATTAATAAGAATGAAACAATCGCAATAGTAGGTAACTCAGGTGGCGGAAAATCAACAATAGTAAACTTAATTTCAAGATTTTATGATGTTACGTCAGGTGCCATAAAATTTGACGGAACAGACATAAGAGATTTATCTCTCGACAGTATAAGAAAAAATATAGCAGTAGTTTTCCAAGATAATTTCTTGTTCTCAGGTACAATAAGAGAAAATATTATGATGGGGAATTACAATGCGACTCAAGAGGAACTTGATAAAGCTATTGACGGTGCTTTTTTAAGAGAAATGCTTGCCGATATGCCTCTCGGGTTAGATACGGAACTCGGAGAAAGAGGAACAACTCTATCGGGCGGTCAACGTCAACGTGTTGCAATAGCCAGAGCTATGATAAAAAATGCTCCTATAATCATTCTTGATGAAGCAACTTCTGCATTAGATAATCAATCGGAAGCAATCGTTCAAAAAGCGTTGGAAAATCTTATGAAAGATAAAACAGTTCTTGTTATTGCTCACAGATTGTCAACAATTAAAAATGCCGACAAGATTGCAGTTATCAATGAAGGAAAATTGGTTGAATTCGGAACTCATGATGAATTAATGCACATTTCAGACGGCGAATATAAAATGTTGTATGATATGCAATTTAAAAATCAAGAATTAAAAGTATAATATATTTAAAAAGGTTTTATTATGAAATCACCAAAAGAAATATCTACGGAAACAAGAATACTTGAAAAGTTAAAAAATTATCCTAACTGTAAGCAGTTAGCAGAAATGCTTCTTGCTGATGAAGAATTACAGGCAATGCAAGATTATGCAAATAATGTTTCAATAAAACGCTTGGGTTACAATGACCACGGACCTGTTCACATGCGTCAGGTTGTTTTAAATTCTATAAAAATGTTAAACATATTAAAAGACTCAGGAGTTAAAACATCATTAGAAAATGAAGAGATAGGAACGTTTGAGGATAGTTTATGTGCTGTTGTTTTAGCAGGTATAATGCACGATTTGGGAATGATGACAGGCAGACAAAGTCATGAAGAAATGTCTGTCGTTTTGGCAATTCCTCTAATCGATAAATTTCTTGATAAATTAATAAAAGATGATATAAGAAAAAAAGTCATTATTAAATCACTTGCTGTCGAAGCGATTGTAGGACACATGTCAACCAGAAAAATAACCTCTATTGAAGCAGGTATTATATTAATTGCTGATGGCTGCGATATGACTAAGGGCAGAGCAAGAATACCTCTGTCAATAAATAAAACACCTTGTGTCGGCGATATTCACAAGTATTCTGCGAATGCAATTATTCATGTCGGAATTCACCACGGAGAGAAAAAACCTATAAAAATAGATATTGAAATGTCCTCGGAAGTAGGATTTTTCCAGATTGAAGAAGTTTTGCTTACAAAAGTAAATTCAAGCCCCGCAAAACAATATATAGAATTATATGCGGGTGTTGAAGGACAAGAAAGAAAGTGTTATTTATAAATAACATCAAACAACTATGGTAAACCTTTTTTTGATTTTATTCATATTAATAAGAGTATTTTCAAACCCGGTAGCGAATGTCTTTCAAAAAAAGTTATCAGTTGATTATTCATCCGTCGTGATAAATTTATACACATATTTATTTTTAAGCATTATATGTTTATTTAATTTGCACATATTAAGCGGTTATAACTTTACAACGGAGTTTGTTGTCCTTGTTTTAACTTGCGGATTTCTATGCACAATGGGAATTGTATGTATGATTAAAGCCGTAAACATTGGTGAACTTTCGGTTCTTGGTCCGATTAACTCTTACAAAAGTATTATCAGTTTGATTATTGCATTTTTCCTGCTTAAAGAAATACCGTCAGTTCAAGGTCTTATCGGAGTTTGTTTTATTGTATTCGGAAGCAAGTACATTTTTGAAACTGAAAACAACAAATTGTCCTTGGAAATATTAAAAAGAAAGGATATTCAATTAAGATTTGCCGCAATGACCTTAACAGGATTAGAGGCTGTATTCTTAAAGAAAATAATACTAATATCCTCTGTTGAAATTTGTTTTATGTTTTGGTGTTTTACGGGATTTCTTTGGTCTTTAATTCTGTTTATTTCCTCTAAGCATAAATCTTTATTGCTAAAAAACACCTCTATAAAAACTACTCTTTTAAATTACTTTTTTATTGTGATAATAGCAATTTGCCTTGGTTTAATGCAATATTCCACAAACTATGTATTTGCAAGAATGAACGTTGGTTTTGCACTTGCCATATTTCAGCTTTCAAGCATAGTAACGGTTTTATTCGGATATCAGTTTTTCCACGAACACAATATAAAAAAGAAATTGCTCGGTTGCTTAATTATGATAACAGGCTCTTGCCTTATAATATTCGGTTAATTATTATCAATTCGTTCTTTTACAAAGTTGAAGAACTCTTGAGCTTTTTCTTCACTCTCAAATGCACGCTTTGGAACAATATACGCTTTATAATCACCAATAAAGACAAAAATGCTTTTTTTTGATTGGTAAATTGCTTTTATTCCGTCCCATTTCAATAAACCGCTTCCGCATTTATTTGAAGTTTCAATTCCGTCATCAAGAATGTTCATTTCCATATCCAAAGATTGACCTGATAATGCTTTAAATATTGCACTTGAAGATAATCCCATTAAATCATACTTTGAAGACATCCAACAAAAAGTGCAAATTGCAATATAAACCAAAATAAGAGATATTATCAACAAAAGATTGTTACTTACCGATTCCCAAGTATAACTTTCTAATGAAGAAAGAATGCAAATTGTAAAGCACACTCCGATTGCAAGAAACATTAGCCCGTGGCTTCTCATCATCATTTTTTTTATTTTTGGTACTTTGTGCAAATATCTTGCATAGTCCTTACAATCGTCATGATTTAATGTATATGTAATGTTGTTCATTTTATATTCTTAAATACTTGTAATAGCACCTTTATCAGAAGAAGATACAACTGTTGAGTATCTCTTTAAATAACCTTTCTTTACTTTTGCAGGTAACGGAGTAAAGCCTTTGCGTCTTTCTTCCAATTCTTTTTCATCAACTCTCAGAGTCAACTCACGCTTTGGAATATTTATATAAATTTCATCTCCGTCTTTTATCAGCCCAATAATACCGCCTGCCGGTGCCTCAGGTGAAATATGTCCGATACAAAGTCCTCTTGTTCCGCCAGAAAATCTTCCGTCGGTAATCAATGCAACGTGTTTGCCTAAACCTTTTCCTACAATCGCAGATGTCGGAGAAAGCATTTCTCTCATACCGGGCCCGCCCTTTGGACCCTCGTATCTGATAACAACAACATCTCCGGCTACAACTTTATCTTCCATAATAGCTTGCATTGCATCTTCTTCACTATTATATGTTTTCGCTTTTCCCGTAAATTCAAGGGATTCTTTTTCAACCCCCGATATTTTTACAACGGCACCATTCGGAGCAAGATTTCCGTTAAGAACAGCCAACCCCGGATTACTTGTAACAGGGTCATTAACCGGTCTTATAACTTCACTATCACACCAAACATCAGAAGCTGCGATTTCAGAAATACTTATACCTGATACACCTGTTGTATCTTTCATTTCCGGAATATTTCCGTATATGGTTTTTATTACGGCAGAAATTCCGCCTGCATTATCTAAATCAGTCATTGTTTTTGAAGCTGACGGATCAAGTTTAATTATTTGAGGAACTTTAAAACTCAATTCTTCAAAGTCTTTTAATGAAATATCAACACCGGCTTCATTTGCAATAGCAAGCAAGTGAAGAATTGAATTAGTTGAACCT
>CAYYPD010000003.1:0-59107 GCA_964473445.1 uncultured Muribaculaceae bacterium | reverse complement strand
TTAATATCTTTAGCCTGTTTATCATCTAACAATCTGGCAATAACACTGGCAAATTTATCTGATGAAACTTCTTCCAATTTATATTCTCCACTAATCTATGGCAAAATTATAACACATAGAACAAGATGTTGTACATAAGCTATTTTATTATTTCTGTTTAAAAAGTTTCACAAAACCGCAACTGAAGTTTCCCTCACTAAGAAATTGTAATGCAATATTAAAAAGTAAAACAACCGTCACCTCATCCCAACCTTCCCCTCAAGGGGAAGATACTGAACAAAAGTAATGTCAGTCAGGCATACTTTGCCTATCAAATAAAGACTTTGCGACCCTGAAACAAGTTCAGGGCGACATGTATTCATTAAATAAATTAATACAACAAGATTGCTTTATTGTGTTTTCAACCGCTCCCCCCACAAAGACGAAAAACAACCTCATGTCATTCTGAAAGATTAGAAAAACAAGCGTTAGCGTAGTTTTTCAATCTGTCCGAAATCTCATTGTTTCTTAATTTTTACAAGATATTAAATAAAAAATACTGTCTGATTAGTAAATCCGACGGTATTTAAAAATGTTCTTAACTTATTGAACAATCAATGCCGTACATTTAGGTTCATGCAGAATAGGAAGTTTCTTTTCTTCCAATATTGCCAATGCAGTACTTTGTGATTTTATCATTTGCGGTATCATTACAAAACCTGTATTCATTCAAAACTCCTTTATATAAACCTTGCTCTTATATAAAGGTAATTCCCTAATAATTAATTGTTTTAACATTACAGTTTGTAAAAAGATTATTTACCGAAAATTCTCATTATTTTATCAATCAAACCCTCTTCATTTACAGTCGGAGTTGCTTGATTTCCGTTAGACATTTTTGAAACTTTTTCTTTAAGTTTTTCTACATCAGGTGATAACGGAGCTTTTGAAATGTACTTTTCATAGTATTCTTTAGCGGTTCCAAAATCTTTTGTTTTTTCATAACAGATACCCAATTTGTAATTTAGTTCATTAGGACAATTGCCTGTTTTTAACAATTTTTCATAGTATGAAATGGCATCTCTAAACTCATACATGTCTGCATACATATCTCCCAGACCCATTAATGCGGTAGGATTATCAGGTTCTGTTCTCGATAATTTTTCATAAAATTCAATTAAACTTGTTTTATCACCTTTTGCCTCATTAATTTTAATAATTTCTTTAATTGCATCAGGCTTAGTTCCGTCAACACGATGAGCATTCAAATATTCTGCCATTGCAAGCTCATAATCTTGCTTATAAGAATAACATCTCCCCATATTGTAATGGTATCCGTATAAATCTTTTTTTGCATCACAAACAAGAGCTTTCATTTGATATACTAACGGATTTTGCGGAGATACTCGGTTAAATTTTTCAATATATTGGCTGCAATTATCCCAGTCTTTTTTATTAAAGTAATATTCCGCCATTAAAGCAGGGAAGTTTCCATTTTCTTTATCTTCAACGCTCATTAATAATTCATACGCTTTTTCATTTTCACCTTTCATTAAGTATGCTTTTATCTTAGTGAAAATATTTTTAGCGCGTTTTAATGCATCTTCGTACTTACCTTCTTTTATATATAAAGCAGCAAGATATTCGCTTAAATCTATTACTTCAGGGAAGGCTTTAACCCCACGCTCAAGTACATTTATAGCCGAAAATCTGTCACCTGATTCACAATATAAATCAGCTAATTTTATATATATTGCAATATCGTCTTTGTGTTCAATAATTCTAAAATATTCATCAATAGCATCTTGAGTTTTACCGACATATTCATAAGATTTTGCCAATAAAAATCTTGCATTTATAATATCTTTTTCTTCTTGAGTTGCGGCAATTGCCTTTTTGTAATCGTCAATAGATTGAGATACTTTTTGATTTAATATTTTATATTTAGCACGGGTAACATAATATTTATATTTGTCACTATTCATATAATGGTCAAGTAATTCCGAATAAGCAACAAGAGAGTTAGGGTTAATATTAACAAGTTCTTCCCAATACTTAACAGCCTCGTCATCTTTTTCCATTGTTTTGGCTAAAAGTGCAAACTTTTCAAGAAATTCCGAGTCATCTTTATATTCCTCATATGATTTTTGCATTAAATCATACGCATTATCATATTGTTCTTGATCCATAAGCATTTGAGCTTGTGCTAAAGTACTGTTTACACTCATATTATATCCCTTTATCTACTGATTTGCTTTTTATTATATATCAAAAATCAATAATTATTAATATTGTCGTATTTATTAATATTTTACAATTTCAATATTGCAAGGTCTATACTTGTTAGACAAAGTATGCCACAAAATAATTTGAGCTTTGAATGCTATCATTTCTAATAATTTAATTATTCTTATGTACTTGGAACAGGATTTTTTAAATAAAATTTATATAATCACAAACTTTAAATTTTCAATTATTGACTTAATTCTTAATAGAAAATAAAATTTTTTATATGAAAAAACTTTTTAAAATAATATTAATATTATTATTAAACATAATCGGGATACTTGCCGTTTGGGTTGCGTGTGATTATTTTGTTTATAAAAATGAAAAAGTTAAGTATGAAAAAACACATCCTGATGTATATATTGTAGATAGTTTTAAATATTTAACCGAACCGTATTTTGCATTCGACTTAAACACATATTTTGACGGCACAAATAACGTATATAAAGGCAGAAAGCCTGATGGGCTTCAATATAGCGGAAAACCGATAACTGTATTCGGGTGTTCTTTTGCGTACGGATTGTATCTTAATGCAAACCAAACATTTACATATAAACTTTCAAATATTCTGAAACGTCCGGTTTATAACAGAGCCATGCCTGGTAAAGGCTTTCAACAAATGTATTTTCAAAGCAAAAGCGAGGAATTTTACAGAGATGTTCCTCCCTCTGATTTAGTTATATATATGGGACTTCATGACCACTATCGAAGAATGAAAGTTACATTTATTGAAGTAATTGATACTTATATGCTTATCAATTACAGAAAAAGAGGAAAGCAGTTAAAAGAAATTAATTATAATAATAAATTGTGGAATATTTATAATTCATCTTATACAGTTAAGTTATTAAAAAATAAATTTTACAGTTCTTATATAAACAACATAAAAAATGGTGATAAACTAACTGATGAGGCACTGTTATATTTCACGGGAACTCGAGATGAACTAAAAAAACAATGGAAGAATGATTTTAAATTTCTGGTTTTATTATATCCGTCCCCATTTAATGAGCTTTTAAGAAAGAAACTTGAAGATAACGGGTTTGTGGTAATAAATGTAGATGAAGATTTACACCCGAAAGATTTGTTCACTCCAAAATATACAATATCAGAAACTGATATTCACCCGAATGAAGCAGCGTGGGATTTGGTAACACCGCTTATTGCAACTAAGATAAAAGAATTAAATTTATAATAAAATTTAAAATACATGCTTTTTACAAAGAAATCATTAATACATTAAATAGTGTATTTTAAATTCTTTCAAATAAGTTCATACTGGTGTATGTAGAATTAGATTTGGATTTTAGTGTAAAAATAAGGCGGTCAAGTTGTATAACACAATATATCCCGGATATATAGGTCAATACAGAAACTTAAACAGCAACAAACTTGCAACTAAAAAAGATGATGAGAAAAGCTCTCAATCATCTAAAAATGCTGAAAATACACAAAATGAAAACAGACAAAATACACCGTCAAATTCGTACTTTCCAAACGGTGAAAAAGTTGCAATTGACTACACTAAACCCCAAATTAACATAGAACAGGTTTTAAAAGATTTCAACAATACCGCTAATGCAATTGGTGCCCCCGACAATATAAAATCCGAAGTTACACAGTATTTACAACTTGTAGAAAATCAAGCACTAAAAGAAAATCCAAACCAACAAATTGTCCAATCAAATTTGAGAAACGCTTCTCAAATATTAGATGAATATATTACAAATACACTAAAAAAAACGTCTAAAGTTGTTGAAAATTGGGTTGACGCACTATTCTTGCAAAAGATTGAATACAAAATGCAACCGCAAGATGCTTTAGCAGAAGAGGAAGTTAAAGAAGAAATTCCTCAACCCACACAGGAAGAGCAAGGAGAAGCTCAATCGCAGCAACAAAACAATGATATTTATGTACCGCAAGATATTGCGTTAAAAAGAATGTTTATCCAAGCAAAGAAATATTCAGCAATTAATGAAAAAGAAAAAGCATTATATGCCTTTCAATCGGCAATGGATTATGCTCAAGAAGTCGGCGACGAACAAACTTGTGCAATGATTCACTATGAAGAAGGCAGACTTTATGATGATTTCAATCAATTATCCGACGCTTTATATAACTATAATCAAGCAGTGGAACAAAGTAACAATAACAATATAAAGGCAAGAGCTCATGCTTCAATGGGCAAAATCTATGATGATTTTGTTAAACTCGATACTGCCGTTGACCACTATTTTGCGGCAGTTTCGTTTGCAGGAGAAGCTGATAACCTCCCTCTTCAAGCAAAAGTTCTTTCAAATTTAGGACAAATCCACGCAGAAAAATATGATAAACAAAATTCATTAATGTTTATGTCAATGGCTGATACAATTGCTGATGAAACGGATAATGAAAAAGTTAAAAGTGTAATCTCCGCAAAAAATGCAACCGGCTGTGAAATTTTAAATGAGAAAAAACGAGCATTGGCATATTACGGTAAGTCTGCAAAGGCTTGCAACGAATCGGATGATAAATTTAATCTTGCAAAAAACTACAGAAGTGCAGCCGAACTCATGCTTGAATACGGCAACAGAGCAAAAGCAAAAACACTCATGGGTAAGGCATATATTGCAGCACAATCCACGAGTGATGAAAGTTTAAAACAAGAAATTGCAGAAAAGTTAGCTCAACTATAAAACATATAAAATTAGACAAATTTCCCTTTTTAGTTTATAAATAAAGAAGCAAAAGGGTTTTTTATGAAAATTGTAATATACGGTGCAAATGAACTTGCTTGTTTAATTGCAACAAAATTGTTTGAAGATCACGACATTATCATAATAGACGACAATCCGAACAGCAACAGTGATAATTTTGAAAAACTTGATTTGGATTACATTCAAGGGTCAGGGTCTAACATAAATGTATTAGAATCAATTGACATTAAATCGGCAGATATTTTTATTGCCTGCACGGACAATGATGAAGCAAATATTGTTGCGTGTTTAACGGTTACAAACATGACAAAGTTAAAAACCGTATGCTTTGTAAGTAAAAAAGAAAATGTTGATTCTCTTTCATTAGTAAGAGGCTCGCAATATCAAAAAGAATTAATGATTGACTATGTCCTTTGGTCGGAAGAGCTTATGACACAGGAAATCTTTAGAATTATTACAGTTCCTAATGCAATTGATGTTGAAAATTTTGCAAACGGCAAAGCCAGATTACTTGAATATAGAGTTGTTGAGGGAACTAAGTTCCTTAACAAAAAAATAAAAGATTGCAGTTTCCCCGAAGAAACTCTGATTGTAGGGATAACGAGAGATGACAAATTGTTCATTCCGAACGGAGATACGGAAATTCTTTTAAACGATAAAGTAATATTTATGGGGTCATCGTACTCTTTAGATATTCTTGCAAACAAATTTTTCCAGGAAAAAACCGACGTAAAACAAGTAACAATTATTGGAGGCGGAAATGTAGGCTTAATGCTTGCACAAAACTTAGAAAAAGTCAACGTTAAAATAAAAATTATTGAATTTGATTACAAAAGATGTGTTGAATTAACCGAAAAGTTAAAGGATACCCTTGTTATAAACGGTGATGGCGCTAATTTTGAGCTTCTCGAAGAAGAAAGAGTAGGAGAGTCCGATGTTGTAATAAGCGTAACAAATAATGACGAAAAAAATTTATTATGTTCGCTATTAGCAAAGCAACTCGGTGTAAAAAAAGTAATTACAAGAGTTTCTAAAAATGCAAATGCAACATTATTTGAAAAAGTAGGAATTGATGTTGCAATTTCAGAAAACGGGGCAGCCATAGAGGATATTGAAAACCATTTGATAAAAACTGATATTGAAATTCTTGCAACAGTAGAAAGAGGACAAGGCAAGGTGCTTGAAATAATGGTACCGTTCAATTTTAAAAGTGATACTTTAATGAATTTAAATTTCCCTTGCAAAGCAATTATTGCAATTATTCAAAGAAGAAACAGAATAATTATCCCAAGAGGTACAACCCAAGTTATGCCGTTTGATAATCTCATAATTTTTACAACAAAAGAGAATTCAGACATTATCAAAGAATATTTTAAACGAGGATAAACAATGAATTTAAGCAATCTGTTAAATGCGTTAAGTTTTATCCTCAGGTACATTTCAACAATTATGCTGGTACCTTGCGTTTGTGCAATTTTATTAAAAGAATACTATGCAATTATTCCGTTTGCAGGAGCTTCAATAATTTCATTCTGCTTTGGATTTTTGTTTAGAAATAAAAATACACAAGAAGAAGCTATCAACAACCTTAACAGAACGGAAGCCTTCGGGATTGTTCTCTTAACTTGGGGCTTTGTAAGTCTTCTTGCAACAATTCCGTTTTTATATTTCAGGCTGGATTTTATAGATTCTTTATTTGAAAGTGTATCAGGTATAACCGCAACAGGTGCAACAATATTAAGCAACTTTGATATATATCCGAGAACAATGTTCTTTTGGCGTTCATTCAGCCAATGGCTCGGCGGTTTAGGAATTATCGTGTTATTTACGGCAGTATTACCTAAATTTGCAATCGCAGGACGTCAAATGTTTTTTGCGGAAGTTCCGGGAGCTAAAGAAAGTAAATTAACTCCGAGAATAAGACAAACCGCAATTGCACTTTGGGGTGTTTATTTAGGACTAACCCTAACTGAAGCTGCCATTTTAATATATTTAAAAATGCCGATTTTTGATGCTGTATGTACATCACTTTCCACAATATCAGGCGGAGGTTTTTCTCCTAAAATCAACAGTTTAATTGCATACGGGCAGGTTAAATATGTTTGGACAGTTGCAATATTTATGTTTTTTGCAGGTTTCAACTTCGCTCTTCAATATAAAGTATTTATCAAAAGAAAATTTATTTCCCTTATCAAAGATGAAGAATTTAGGGTTTATTTCTTTGTAGTATTACTATTTACAGTTATAATATCAGCAATTCTAATGCTAAATCATACATACGACTTCTTTTCCTCTATAAGAGAATCGTTCTTTCAAGTATTAACAATTATAACAACAACGGGTTTTGCTTCTGTCGATTACTCACAATGGAGCTTATCAGCAAAACTATTTTTATTTATTCTTATGTTTTCAGGAGCTTCAATCGGGTCAGCTTCAGGCGGTTTAAAGTTATTGCGACTAATTTTGATTTTTAAATACATGAAAAGACAAATCGCTAAAATTCACCATCCGAACGGAGTTTATCCCATAAAAATTAATAAAACAATAATTAATGAAGATATCGTTAAACAAATGATTTCATTTGTATTTTTCTACTACGGAATATTTATTGTAACAGCGTTTATGCTGGTGTTTACAGAACAAGATATAACAACAGGAGTATCTGCGGCAATTGCAACACTGGGCAATGTAGGTCCTGCCTTTGGAAATATGGTAGGACCAATGGGAAATTACGGAAATCTCCATTTGAGTTCAAAAATTATTGCAATATTCAATATGTTTGTAGGACGTTTAGAATTAATACCATTCTTAGCAATGTTACACCCGGACTTTTGGAGTATAAAAAAATTAAATAACTTGCACGAAACCCGGTAAGTATGATAAAATCATACTGTTAGGTAGTAGTTTTGAGAAAAGTATGTTTAAAAAAGCAATTATATTAGGTATATTATTACCAATTGTGGTATTTACTCTTAAGTTAATTTTTGTAGGTTTAAGTAAAGTTGAATTGAGCGAGTTTAAACCTGTTGTTGCAATATTCCTTTTGGATATATCAGCTTCCAACAGAGATTTAATGTACTCCCAGCAGCAATGTATCTTAAAAATGGCAAAAAGACTTGATTCGGAGGATCACGCAAGAATTTATGTAGTAACAGAAGATGCGTATGAAGTATATGACGGTCAACCGCACAAAACAATTGCAATGAGAGAGGCAATGAATAAACGCAGCGGATTAGATTCAAGTGCATACGGAACAGCTTACGGGTTAGCTCTCAAAAAAGCTGTCGGTGATGCTTTAAGATACAAAGCAGAAGGTTATACTCCTGCAATTGTTTTCTTGGGAGATATGGAAAATGAAGGTGATATTACTAAACAAATTAATTGGTCTATATTACCTCAAGACTTAGAAAAAACACTTACTTACATACCTGATTTATCATTAACATTTTTATATGCTCACCCGCAAAAACTTGACAGTATAAGACAACAACTTGTACCTGTTATGGGTGAAAAACAACTGATTATAGCTTCAGAAGAAAATGTTGATATAGCAACAAGAAAGTTCTCACAAGCAATAGGAAGATAGGGGAAATAATGAGAATAACAATTACATCTAAAAATCAAGAAAAAACTTTCGATGATGCAGACGGAAATGTTATAAATATAGGCAATTCAAATCGCTGCCATTTTAAACTGGATATTGGAGAATCATTGCTTTTATCATTACAGAAAAATGAAAACGGCAAATGGCAGATTGTTAACAATCCGAGATGTGACAAAATTCTTTTTAGAGGTCAACCTATCGGAACCGTAATGCAAATTGGATCTTTATGCAAATTGATGATTTCAAATTCAGATGAGTTCATCAGTATTAAAATTACTGACGGAGGTGCAAATCCTAAAGTTGTTCCCGGCTCACTTGAAATGGCTAACAGAAAAGGTGCCGAAAAAATTAAACGTGCCGAAAATAAAAAAACAATCTCTATGATTGCAGATGAAGACTTGAACGAAGAAGATATTGAAACATTATACGGAAGCGGTTCAGGCGTTCAAACAAAAATTAAAATCGATAAAAGAAAAGCTGATATTGAAAGAAGACGTGCTCTCATCAGTAAAGAAATTGCATATAAAGCAAATTATTTAAGACAAAAAGTATCTCAAAATGAACTTTTATTAGCGGTACTTAATGCCTTTACAATTATTGTTCCGTTTACAATGGCTTATATTTTAAAAGATATAATTGTAATTATCGACAGAAAAGATATGCAATCTAAAATTCTTTTCTTAGTTGCAGTTGCATTCATTATATTGACTTTCTTATTAAAACAAGGTCAATTCTTAAATCTTCAAAATAAAGTTAAAAGAGTTGTATCTCAATCGGCTAAACTTATCCAACATACATGTATGCTGATTTCCGGCGGTATGTTTAGTGTTGTTTTAATCTTCTCATTAGTAGAAATGATGACTCACACATACAACATGCCTGCATTGATTCCGCATATGTTAATATTGTGTACTTTCTTATGTATATTCTTAGGTATTTTTTCAGGATTTACAAAGAATATTGTTGCTGAAAGCGGTGAAGAACTTGATAGTTATGAAAGCAGAGAAGATTTCCAATCTGTTATAAAAGATTATCAACAATGGATTACATTATTTGTAAACAATATCGGAAGAAAGAAACTTAAAGCTATAAACGATAAAATTTTCAGCTTACAACTTAAATCGGGCTTTGAATATATCTTAGGTTTCATAACAGCACCTTTCTTGGCATACGGTGTTTCGCAAACATTGGCTGAATGTTTCCCTGAAGCGGCTGCTTGGGTAAGATTATCGGCAGGGTTCAAATTCTCTCCGATATTCTTGATTCTTGCTACATTGATGATTTGTTTCGCATTCCACTGCTTTGCAACATCATTTGCAACTACAAAAAGAATGGTTGCTTCTAACATTATTAAGCAGGACGGTTTTAGTGATTACAACGTACACGGTGTAGTTCTTCACGGTGTTGAAAGCTGCAAAAACTTAAAGAAAGAAGCTAAAAAATTCTTCTTAATTGCAATATCAGTAGTTGTAATCGAGTTAACAATGAACGTTTCTTACTTCACAGGAGTTATGGGCGGTGATGTAATGGGTATCGTATTAAGTTTCGTTGCAGCACTTGTTCCTACAGCAATTTTGATTATGGAAACAAATATGTTAGGTAACACAAAATTCGATATTATTATAAGAGAAGAATTACTTGAAAAAGTAGATAAAGATTATTAATAAATTTGAAGGAAAATAATTAATGTATAGATGTACAGAATGCCACGCTGAATATGAAAATTTACCGGACTTTTGCGATTGCGGTAATGACAGTTTTGAAGAAGTAGTGGAAGAAAAATACTACGAAGAAACTGAACCTCCAAAACCACGCAAAAAACCAAAAAAAAGAGAGCTTTCGGAAGAAGAACTTGAAGAAATCCAAGCCGAAAAAGCAGATAAAATAAAAGCGTTGATTACAATAGGAATATCTGTTTTTATCAGTATAGTGCTTTTATTTCTTCCACCGTATCCTCAAAAAAAGATTGAAAAAGCTCATCAAAGAGCAGCAGAAGCAAATGTTAAACTTCCTGATGTTAATTCATATTGGAAATCAGACAAAATGGCAAATACTTCCTTAAGAAAACAAGAAGCTAAATTGCCGATTTTAAATGAAAGATTTTCAAACGGAACTATGGATAGTGAATTAAGGCAATACTTAGTCGGCATAGGTAAAGATTTCAGCCAAAAGTGGGATAAATCACTTGTTGACGGAACAGGTGAATGCAGAGCTCAATTTACTGTTAATAAAGACGGCATTTTGGGAAATCAAGGTATTTATAAGAAATCAAGAAATAATTCTCTTGATGACTCTGTTCTTTTGATGTTAACAGACCTAAAGAATGTCGATATTCCGCCTAAAAGCTACAGAGGCGAACGTATTATCATTGCTTTCAGTATTGATCAAAATAAAACATCAAAAATTTATTATCCTACGAAATAAGAATTTTTGAATTCAGTTCTAAAAATTCGGGAAAAGATATATCAACCCATTGAAATTCTTTAATTTTAACGGGTTTTTTACATATTAAACCTGCAACATAACAGCTCATCGCTATTCTATGGTCGTGGTAACACTCTACTTCACAATCCCCTGTCAGTTCTGTTTTACCGTTAATTATAAAACCATCCGGAGTTTCTTCAATATCAGCTCCGATTTTTGCAAGCTCGGTTTTTACGGCAGTAATACGGTCAGCTTCTTTATTTCGTAAATCTTGAGCATTCTTTATAACTGTTGTTCCATCTGCTTGCGAAGCTGCTACAGCAATTATCGGGATTTCATCAATCAACCTCGGGATAATTTCACCTTCTATTGTTGTTGCTTTTAAATTTGAATAACGAACTCTTATATCCGCAACTTTTTCATTTGAAACTACACGTTCGTTTAGAAGTTCGATATCAGCATTCATATTCTTTAAAACTTCGATTATACCTGCCCTTGTTGCATTTATTCCTACGTTTTTGATTGTTACATCGGAATCAGGCACAATTAAACCGGAAACCATAAAGAAAGCAGCGGAAGAAATATCTCCGCATACCGTTATATCAACAGAATTTAACGTTGACGGTTTCACTGTTACTCTATTATTTTCAACCTTAATATCCGCACCCATGTACTCAAACATAAGTTCTGTGTGATTTCTTGATATATAAGGTTCGGTATAGGAAGTCTCCCCCTCTGCATTTAATCCTGCCAATAAAAGGCAAGATTTAACCTGTGCCGACGCCAGTTGAGAGTTATAATCTATTCCGTGCAATTTGGTACCGCAAATTTCAATCGGAAGTTTATAATCATTATGAATAAACTTAGCACCCATAAGCTCTAAAGGTGCAATAACCCTTTTCATCGGCCGCTTTGATAAACTTTCATCACCAAAAAGTTTTGTATTAAAGTTTTGCCCTGCTAAAATCCCTGTCATTAATCTTGTTGTAGTTCCTGAATTACCGCAATTTAAAGGGTTAGAGGGAACCGTCAGTGCATTTTTTGCATTAATGACCACTTCTTTATCATTTAAAAATTGAACCTCACAGCCCAAATCTTGAACAATATGAAGAGTTGACATACAATCAGCCCCTTTTGAATAATTTGAAATTTTCATTACTCCTTTAGTCAGAGCCGAAAACATAAAAGCACGATGAGTAATCGATTTATCCGCAGGAATTTCGATTACACCATTCAGTGATTTAGCTTTATTGACTGCTATATCCATAATTATAAATCGTCGGTTTCACTGTTTTCAATCGGTGCTCCCATTAACTTTTCAAGGTTAGCGGCACTAACGTGATAATTTAAGATGTTATTGTAATATTCAAGTTGAGAATTTCTGTATGAAGTTTCCGCATCTTTTAACTCAATAGCATCGCCTAAACCAACCTTATAACGTCCTGATGCTTGGTCATACTGTTCTTTAGCTTGATCCATTGCAAGTTTTGCAACAACTATACTCTCTTGAGCATTTGTCATGTTAATATGTGCCTCTTTAACCTGAAAATAGATTGTTTGCTTTTCATTTTCGTAATCAGCCAAGTCTTTTTTATAAGTAGCTTTTGCTTCATCAACTTGCTTCTTTATCAACATCAAATTTATATTTGAATAATTTAATTGAGCACCAAATTGATAACCGTAATCGGTATCAACTTTTTTCCCGCCTCTTGTGTATGAAGCGAAACCTGAAACATTAGGTGTATATGCTCTTTTTGCGGAACGAACCAACAACCTCGATGCCTCTGCCTTTTTCTCATAAGCAAGTAATTCGGGGCTTGTTTCAAAAGCTGTTTTTACAGCTTCATCTATTGTAATTTGATAATTCTTCATTTTTAAATTGTCAACGACATCATAATTCGTGTATTCAGGCAAACCCATTGCATTATTTAATTGAACATAAGCAATTTTTAAAGTGTTATTTGCCTTAATCAAGTTCAATTTGGCACGTCCTAAATTGTATTCGGCAGTTAAAACATCTATTTTTGCCTTTGTACCGATATCATAATATGCTTGAGCTTGCTTTTGATGAAGAGTATAATCTTTAACGGTATCTTCATACACTTTTACCTGCTGTTGAGCAAACAACAAATTATAATATGCTTGTTTTACCGTATAAATAACAGTATTAATTGTATTTTGAGCAGTCAATTCAGCTGATTCGTAAGTTCTTTTAGCTAAATCCGCTTGTGCTTTTGTTTTACCGAAGTCAAACAATAACATATTCCCCGATACCGTAGGAGCATAGAACATGTCATACTTTTGTGTCGGGAACTTGAAGTTAGCCATTTGCATATCGTTTCTTGAATAACTTACCCCGGCAGAGAATGTCGGAAAGTAATTAGCCCATGCCTGACCTATTTTTGTTTTGTAAATATCGGCATTGCTAACCGCACTTTTAATTGCAGGATGATTTGCCAACGCTAATTTAATACAATCATCTGCTTCAATAATTCTGTTAACGTCAACTCCTGTTTTATAGTCCGCATTAACTTCACTATCAACAGGAACTGCTACATCGACTTCTGTTGGAGCAACATTTTTATTTTCTTTTGCAAGACGTTTTTCATTCTTTGCCTGTTTTTTAGCTTCCTGTTTTTGTATTTTTTCAGCCTTTTTATGTTCCTTTATAACCTTATCCATTGTTTTTTCAGGTTCTTCGGGAGTAACTTCTTTTCCTGCTTCAATATCGGTTTTATGTTCTTTCTTAAACACCTTCTTAAATCTGTCAGAGAAATGTGTCTTAGCAGGAGCTGCTTCCGATAATGTAGGAGGAAGTTCATTTATAACTTCATCTCTAAACGGGCTGTCATCTGCAAAAACAGGTAACGCCATTAATAAAAATAGAAATATTAATAATTTTTTATTCATTTTATCCACTCTACTCTAATTATTATTATTGATTATTTTCTTTCTTTTTTCCAACACTTTCAACTAAAGATTGAATTATTACATAGAATACAGGAGTTAAAAGTGTACCTATTGTAGCAGCTGCAACCATACCGCCGAATACCGTAGAACCTACCGAAATTCTGCTTTGAGCACCTGCACCTGTTGCGAATACCATCGGTAATACACCGAATACGAAAGCCAATGCCGTCATCATAATAGCTCTAAACCTTATTTTAGCAGCTTCAATAGCGGCTTCTTCGATACTGTGACCTTGTACTTCGTGTAAATCTCTTGCAAATTCAACAATCAAAATTGCTTGTTTTGCGGCAACACCGACTAATGTAATCATACCTACCTGCGAGTACAAGTCAAAAGATTGACCAATCATCAACTGGAAGACTAAAGCACCTAATGCGGCAATCGGAGCAATCATCAATACTGCTACAGGTATTGACCAGCTTTCATATAATGCAACCAAGAACAGATATACAAACAGTAGTGCAATCGCAACAACTACAGTTGTTTGTCCTGATGATTCACGTTCTTGAAGTGATGTACCTGACCAGTCATAACCGATGTCAGACGGAAGTGTTTTTATCGCAACATCTTCCATTGCTTGCATAGCGGCACCTGAACTCTTGCCGGATACTGCCTGACCTGAGAACTGTACCGAACGATATAAGTTAAATCTTGTAATTGAGGCGGCACCAACTGTTTGTTCCAAATCAATCATTGTCATTAACGGAACCATTTGACCGTTCATATTTTTTACATATATCTTTTCTAAGTCAGTAGCTTTATTTCTGAATGAATCTTCCGCTTGTAATTGAACACGGAATACACGACCCAACTTATTAAAGTCGTTTACATAATATGAACCCAAAGTTGAAGCCAATGTTGAATATAATTCTTGAATATCAACATTTTGAGCCAAAACTTTATCATAATCTATGTGTAAACGGTACTGAGGTACATTTGCCTGATATGTTGTATATACGTTTTGAAGTGTAGGATCAGTGTTTGCTGCCATAGTCAATTTATTTGCATACTGTTCAATTTCTTGAATAGAATACTCTCCTTTTGATAACATTTGGAACTCGAAACCACCTAACATACTCATACCGTCAATTGCAGGAGGTGAAAATACTGCGATTGAAGCTTCATTTATTAATCCTGCTCTTTGTCTTATTTGTTTCAAAATAGCAGTATGTGATAAATCAGTAGGACGACCTTGTATTTTTCTTATAACCCAATCCCACGGATATATCTTCCTTTCATTCCATTTTTCTAACGGGAATACACAGAATGCTTGGTTTGTAGGTCCCATACCTGCGAAAGCAATGATTTTCTCAGTTTCAATACCTTCAACATCTAAAACCGCTTCTCTGTATTTTTCTAAGACTTCCTGAGTTTTGTTTAAAGCTGACCCGGGAGGTAAAACAACTTGCGACATCAATACCGCCTGGTCTTCATCAGGGATAAAGCCTGTAGGAATAATCTTAAACAAGAATCCCATTAATAAAATAAATGCAATATATAATGTAACAGTTAATTTTTTATTATAAACAAACTTTTTAACAACATCTAAATATACTTGAGTTACTTTATCAAATTCTTTATCAAAAACAACGAATATATGTTTAATAAATGCCGTAAAGAAGTTACTTGGTTTTCTGTTCGAATCTTCTGCTCTTAAAATAATAGAACACATAGCAGGAGATAATGTTAACGCACATAATGCTGATAATGCAATGGATACAGCAATACAAACGGCAAACTGTCTGAACATTAAACCGTTCAAACCACCCATAAACGAAACCGGAACGAATACTGCCATAAGTACCAACGCCATTGCAACTAACGCACTACCTACTTCTTCCATTGTCAACTGTGTAGCTTCAACAGGGTTTTTACCCTCTTCCAAGTGACGTTTTACGTTTTCAATAACAACGATAGCGTCATCTACTACAACCGCAACCGCCAGTACCATTGCGAACAACGTCAGCAGGTTGATTGACATACCGAATATCGGCAAGGCTGCAAAAGTACCTATCAACGAAACAGGGATTGTTACGCAAGGAACTAATGTCGCACGCCAATCACCCAAGAATACGAATATTACTAAAATAACGATTAATGAAGTAATTAAAATTGTGAAAACAACTTCTTTCATTGATTCACGAATAAATTCAGAGTCATCGTGCATCATTTTTAATTCAAGATGTTCAGGTAATGTCTTGTTAATTTCAGCCATTTTCTTATTAACTAAGTTAACAATACTGATTGTGTTTGCCCCCGGTAACGGAACAACCTGAATAACCGCAACGGGTTTACCGCCAATCATACCGAATTTATCGTAAGAATATGCCCCAAGTTCAACTCTTGCAATATCTTTTAATTTAATATTAGAGCCATCAACATTTGAGCGAACAATAATTTCTTCAAATTGTTCAGGTTCGAGCAAACGACCTTGCGTCATAAGGGTCATTCTTAATGTTTGGTTTGAATTACTCGGCAATGCACCCAACGCCCCTGATGATACCTGTACGTTTTGAGTAGAAATAGCAGCTTTAATTTCAGAAACGCTAATATTTAAGTTAGCCATTTTTTGAGGGTCAAGCCATATTCTCATACTGTAATCACCTGCACCGAATACGTTTACATCACCGACCCCTTTTAAACGTTTAATTTCATCTTTAATATATATAGTACCGTAGTTTGTTAAGTCTAACTGGTTCCAAGACCCGTCATCACTCATCAAACTTAAAATACAAGCACCGGCACCCGATACTCTGTTTACGGCAGTAACACCTAAACGTTTAACGTCCTCGGGAAGCAAAGACTCAACCTGCTTGATTCTGTTTTGAACGTTAACTAGGTTAATATCTTTGTTTGTTCCTACTTTAAAGAATATACTTAAAGAATACGCTTCATCATAACAGGTTGAACTCATATATAACATGTTTTCAACACCGTTAATTTGAGATTCAAGTATTGAAGCAACCGAAGATTCGATAACCGCAGCACTTGCCCCCGGATATGAAGCACTTACCGTAATTTGAGGAGGTGTAATGTTCGGATATTTCTCCAATTGTAAGCTAAACATTGAAATTAATCCGACAATTGTTATTAAAATTGATATTACTATCGCAAAACGCGGTTTTGTGATAAAGAAATATAAACCTTTTTTCTTTTTATTATCTTCCATTTGTTTCTGCCGTTTCTTTTAAACTACTCTGCAACTTTTTCAGTATTTTCTTGATTTTGTTGTTCTTCTAACGGTTCTGTTTTAAGAGGTTGTTTCGGATAACGAATGCTTTGAACACCTTTAGCAACATAGCTTTCGCCTGCCGATAAACCTTCTTCAACAATCCATTTCTTATCTGTTTCATCAGAAACTTTTATATCACGTCTTTCAGCTAAACCGTTTTCATCAACCATCCATACATAATAGCCTGTTGCGTCATCCAATACGGATGCTTGAGGAACAAGCAATACGTGTCTTGGGTTCTTAGCCGTAATTTGAACAGTTACAAAATCCCCCGGGACTAACAATTCATCAGCATTATCAAATGTTGCTCTTAAAGCAATAGTACCTGTTGTTTGGTTAACTTCGTTATCAACAAACTCAATTCTGCCTTCTTCATCATAAATTGTGCCGTCAGCAAGTTGAAGTTTAACTGACATATTGCTGAAATCTACCGAATTATCAAGTTTTCTGTATTTTATAAATTCTCCGCTTTTAATATTAAAAGTAACATAAATAGGGCTTACGCTTACTATTCTTGCCAAAGCACCTGATTGTGTATTAACTAAGTTACCTTCCGTAATAATAATTTTACCGATTTTACCGTCTATCGGAGAAGTTACTTTTGTATAACTCAAATTAAGTCTTGCATCTGCCAATTGAGCTTTTGCAGCATCATAAGCAGCTTGAGCTTGATCTCTTGTAGCTAATGCTTGGTCATAATATGATTTACTTACATAATCTTGTTTTACAAGTTCTTTTGCCCTTGTTAATTCTTTTTGAGCATTAACTAATGCAGCTTGTGTTTGCTTAACATTTGCAACCGCATTGTTAACGGCATTTTGATATTGGTCAGGCTCAATTAAGAATAATGTTTGACCCTTTTTTACAAAAGCTCCTTCATCAAAAAATCTTTTTTGCAACCAGCCGTTAATTCTTGCTAAAACATCAACACTGTATTTTGCTGAAATTCTGCCTGCTACAGAAGATTCAGAATAAATATCTCTCTCTTCCGGGGTAGTAACCTGAACCGTTGCAGGTCTTTTCATATTTTCTGCCTGTATTTTACCTTTAATTATACCGCTTACTTGTTGGTAAATTATCGGTACACAAATCAATATAATTAAAAATAATATCCATTGTGCTTTCTTACTCTTTAAATAACTCATTTTGTATCCTCTATTTGCTATCTTAACCTTATTAAACTTCTAAATTTTTTTTAAATAATTCTATTGTTTCAATTAACTTTTTTCTTTTCTCATCGCCGAGTTTTTCCAAAGAATTATATTCAGCTTCTTTAATACGTTTCATAATCTTATCTGCAAAAGCCCTGCCTTTTTCCGTAAAATTAATAACTTTGTTTCTTTTATCGGAATTTGATTCTACGGGAGGCTCTATAATTTCTTGCTCTTTGAAACTTTTTATTATCGCATTAACGGTTTGTTTCGGTAAATAGGTCTTTAGTGTAATATCTCTTTGACTACAACCTTTTTCTTCTTCTTCCCAAATAATTGCAAGTACACTCATAGAAGAATATGTTAAACCGACGGATTTTGCATAATTACTGTAAAAATCCGTAATTTCTCTATGTATTTGCAACAATCTTGCGGAATGTTCACTTATTTCTTTAATATCAGCCAATGTTTATTTTCCTAATTAGTCCGAAACTGTACAGTCTATTTATGGACTATTATATTTGATAAAAAGCCTTTGTCAACTTTTTTGTTATCTAATCTTTCCCTTAATTTCAGATAGTTTTGCAGCTCACTTTTAAAATAATCTTCATATTGAATTGAAGCAGGAGAAAGTGAAAAACTAAAATCATTTTTAGGGTCAAGAACTACGACGGACGGGTATGAAATAATACCGATTTTCTCGACTAATGCACGGTTTTCAGGGTAATCACAATTTACTACCGCAAAATCATATTTATTATATTTAAGTGCCAATTCCCCAAAAACAGGCATAAAACGTCTGCAAAAGCTGCACCAATCAACATAAAATAATGCTAATACAGGTTTGTCCGTATCTTTTAAATCCTGAATTTTTGAAACACTTTTAGCCGGTATTTCTATCGGAGCTTTCAAGTTTGGATTAGGAGTATAAACAACTTTTGGTTGTGTAACTTTTACAAATATACCAAACGACAATAATACCGTTAAGATAACCAAAACACCTATTAATATTTTTCTCTTCATAACTTTGCTCCTTTCGGCACTACGGTTACTCCGCCTGCCGAAACTATAAATCCTCTTTTTCTGTCCTCTTCTAAATCTACACCTATTTTAGTATAAGGCGGAATGTTTACATTTTTATCTATTATTGCTTTTCTGATTTCAGAGTATCTTCCTACATTTACGTTTTCCATCAAAATAGAATCAGTAACGTTAGAGAAGCTGTTAATTCTGACTTTCGGAGAAAGAATACATCTTGAAATACTCCCTCCTGAAATAATACAACCCTCTGACACCATTGAGTTTGTTGCCATGCCGACTCTGTCACCCTCTTCCCAAATAAACTTTGCAGGCGGGAAATTATAATTGTATGTGCGAAGCGGCCAATCTTCGGAGTACAAATTAAGCTCCGGATTATAGTCCAACAAATCCATATTAGCTTGCCAATAACTGTCTATACTTCCGACATCACGCCAATAACCTCTTTCGGAATCACTCATTCCCTCATATTCATTTTTTGAAAAATCATAAACATAAACTCGTTTACCATCTTTCAACATTTTAGGGATAATATTTTTTCCGAAATCGTGTGCGGAATTTTCATCTTTTGAATCTTCAATAACTTCATTTACAAGTTCTGTTCTGTTAAAAATGTAGTTACCCATTGAAGCCAAACACATATCGGGTCTGTTTGGGATTGATTTTGGGGTTGTTTGAGGTTTTTCCTGAAAACCTGTTAACCGCCAATTTTCATCAACTTCTATTATTCCAAACTCACTTGCTTCCGAGATAGGAATAGGTATTGCCGAGATTGTTAAGTCCGCATTATTTGACTTATGAAATCTCATCATTTGAGAAACGTCCATTCTGTAAATGTGGTCACCGCCAAAAACGCAAACTTGAGTAGGATTTTCATCGTTTATATGTGTAAGGTTTTGAAATACCGCATCAGCCGTACCTTTATACCAATTACCGTCAGTCCTCATTTGAGCAGGAACAAGGTCTATATATTGTCCTAAAATCGAAGAAACAGGCCAGCTCCTTGCTATATGCTGGTTTAGAGAATCAGACTTATATTGAGTTAAAATTTTTATTTTATAAAAGCCCGAATTAATAAAATTATTAATTACAAAATCAATAATCCTATATCTACCGCCGAACGGAACTGCAGGTTTCGCTCTGTCCCTTGTTAAGGGAAATAACCTTTTCCCCTCGCCCCCTGCCAGTATCATAACAAGTGCTTTTTCAAGTGACATCAATTTCTCCTTTTAGTCATCATTTAAACTCAGAACAGCCATAAATGCTTCTTGAGGAACTTCTACCCTGCCGACGGCTTTCATACGTTTTTTTCCTCTTTTTTGTTTTTCAAGAAGTTTTCTTTTTCTTGAAATATCACCGCCGTAACATTTATCCAAAACGCTCTTACGAAGAGCTTTTATATTTGTTCTTGCAATAATTCTTCCGCCGACTGCAGCCTGAATTGCAACTTCAAACATTTGTCTTGGAATAATATCTTTTAATTTTGTTGTTAATTTTTGCCCAACGTAAAATGCACTTTCTTTGTGTACAATTGCACTTAATGCGTCAACAACTTCACCTGCCAAAAGAACATCAAGTTTTACCAAGTCAGAGCGTTTATAGTCGCTAAACTCATAATCTAAACTTGCATAACCCTTTGAGCGAGATTTTAATTGGTCATAAAAATCCGTAATTACTTCACTTAACGGCATTTCATAATGCAGTGAAACTCTGATTTTATCTAAATATGTCATATTATGGAAAATTCCACGCTTTGATTGAACTAAATCCATTAACAATCCGACATATTCATTCGGGGTAATTATTGAAACTTTAACATAAGGTTCTTCAATATAATCACGATATTGTGCGTCAGGTAAATTTGACGGGTTATCAATATAAATAATTTCCCCGTTTGTTTTATGAACTTTATAAATAACGCTCGGTGCCGTAGTTACAAGACTTAAATTGTATTCTCTTTCCAATCGTTCTTGAGCAATTTCCATGTGTAACATACCCAAGAAACCGCACCTGAAACCAAAACCTAAAGCGGATGATGTTTCAGGTTCAAACGTTATACTTGAATCGTTCAGCTTTAATTTTTCTAAAGCCTCTTTTAAATCTTGATACTGGTCATTATCAACAGGATACAAACCTGAAAATACCATTGGTAATGCTTCTTTATATCCTGCTAAAGGTTCTGTGGCTCCATTTTCAACGTGAGTAATCGTATCGCCTACAAACCTTGTAATTTCTTTAATGGAACAGCCCATATAGCCTACATCGCCTGTTTTAAGTTCTTTAACCGGAACTCTGTGAGGATTAAGATACCCCAGTTCGGTAATTTCATATTCTTTTCCCGAAGCCATAAATTTAATTTTATCTCCGAGTTTAATATTTCCGTCAACAACCTTAAAGAAGCACAAAGTACCCAAATATTGGTCATAGGCACTATCAAAAACCAATGCTCTTAAAGGTTTATCGGAAGTATCAACAGGCGGCGGAACAAAATCAATAACAGCTTCCAAAACTTCTTCTATACCTGTTCCCTCTTTTGCACTTACAGGAATTGCCATTGAAGCGTCAATACCTAAAACTTCTTCAATTTCTTCCCTAACTCTTTCGACGTCGGCAGAGGGTAAGTCAATTTTATTAATAACAGGAATAATCTCCAAGTCTTGTTCTGCTGCCAAATAAACATTCGATAGGGTTTGAGCTTCAACACCCTGTGTTGCGTCAACAATTAATAATGCACCCTCGCAAGCTGCCAAAGAGCGGGAAACTTCATACGAAAAGTCAACATGCCCCGGGGTATCAATAAGGTTCAATATGTATTCTTTACCGTTTTTCGCCTTATAATTCATTCTTGCGGCGTTCAACTTAATTGTAATACCTCTTTCACGCTCAATATCCATAGAATCAAGAAGTTGATCCTGCATATCTCTTGGTGCGATTGTACCTGTTTTTTCAAGTAATCTGTCAGCAAGTGTTGATTTACCGTGATCTATATGTGCTATAATGCAAAAATTTCTAACGTTATCAATATATTTCATATTTTTAGTCTATTACAGAAAAAACAGTTTGCCAATATTTTAAGAATACATAATATTAATTTTTAATAAAAAATAAATATTAAAATTTGTATAATAATAACAGAATATGCAATAATGTATAAAACAGAGGGGTATAAGGCAGTGCAAAAACTTTTAGTAGCTGATGATGATAATGAAATTCGTGAACTTTTAGAGTTCGACTTATCCCATAGCGGATATATTGTTGATTGTGCAAAAGACGGAGAAGAAGTGCTGCAAAAAGCACTGTCAGGAAATTATGATTTAATTCTGCTCGACGTCATGATGCCCAAAATGAACGGGTTTGACGTGTGTAAGAATATTCGAGCTTCAAAGCCCGATACTCCTATACTAATGCTGACGGCAAAAGGTACTATCAATGACAAAACCGACGGATTTAATGCCGGTGCCGATGACTATATAGTTAAACCTTTCGATATCCAAGAAGTTTTATTAAGAGTTCGTGCATTAGCAAGAAGAAGTCCTGCCCTTAAAACAAAATCATCTTCCCAAGAAATATTAAAAGTCGGTGATATTGAGCTTTTCCCCGATTCACTTGAAACAGAAATAAAAGGAAAACGTATTAAACTGACTCCGACCGAATTTGAAATTTTATACTGCTTAATTCAACACTTCAACAACGCAGTTACGCTGGCAGTACTGCTTAATGAAGTTTGGGGCTACAATTCGGATGATGACGTCAGAATGTTAAGAGTTCACGTTGGCGGTTTAAGACAAAAAATAGAAGATAATCCAAAAATTCCCGAGTACCTTCACACGGTGATAAATGTAGGCTACAAACTCACTCCTTTTGGGGAAGAAGCGGAGTAAAAGTTTCCGATGTTTTTTAAAAGACTTAAAATTGTTGAACAAATTATTATTATTTCACTTATCGGGGTACTCTTTCCGTCCGTAATTTCAGGGTTTATCATAAATAATATCAGCCAGCACTCTATCAGAAAAGAACTCGGTTATTCCGCACAAATGCTTGCAAGAACAATCGAAAATAATCTCTATGCGATTTTAAAATCGGATCAAAGACGTTTAGCTGAAATTATAATTGCAATGAAACACATCCCGTCTGAAAGCAAACAGGATATAATGCTAAAAGATATTGCAATAAATTCTGAAGTATTCAAAGATTTTGAGATTATTCACCCAAGCGAAAACCCCGATTTTGACCCGAATAGAAGAATAATTTATGAACCTGAAACAAAAAGAGTTTGGCTGGTAGAAAAAATTAATGATGATAAATATATTGAAGCGGAAGTAAATGTAAACACCATAAAAGACCACATTTTTAACAATTTTGAAGAAGAAAGCGACAGAAGATTTTATGTTGTTGATAAAACAGGTATGTTACTGTTTTCACAAAATTATAATGAAGAAGATTTCAATCAAAGTATAAAACTTTTACCCATCAACCTAGTCAATAACATTGCGACTCGCTTTGAAGAAATAAAAAATCAACCAAGAGTCTATCTTAAATTAGATGACCTTGATGTTATCGTAATCGTTAACACTACACAAGAATTGACAGAATCTACAATCAATAAAGCAAGGCTTAAAATATTGGCATCTTTCCTTGTTTCCGCTGCAATTACAATATTTTTGACCTTATTATACAGTTATTACCTCTACCTCAACATGCGACAATTGTTTAAAGGAATTACCGCTGTTACAAAAGGTAATTACAAAAGACAAATCAGCCTTTTGACGAATATTTTTACTCCTCGTGAAATCATTTTTGTATCAGAAGAATTTAATACAATGATTAATGAAATCAATGAGTCATATAAAAAATTAAAAGAAAAAAACAAAGAGCTTAAACTTCTTGATAATTTTCGCTCAAACCTCGTTGATACTGTCAGCCACGAATTAAGAACCCCTTTAACCAGCATCAGAGGATATACCTCTCGGCTTTTAAGAACTGATATTGAAATAGATGATGAAACAAAACACAAATCTTTATTAATAATCAAACAGCAGTCCGAAAGACTGTCAAGAATGATTGAAGACTTGCTTGTTATACCCGACATTGAGGGTGCAAAACTCAATATCAACTTTGAACGTGTTAATCTTTTAAACATTATAGAAAATTCAATTTATTCGGTAAAAAATATAGAAACAAGGGAAATTATAAACAATGTATCTAATACATTCCCTGATATTTTGGCAGATAATGACAGACTGGAGCAGGTTATAATTAACCTGTTAGGTAACGCAAACAAATACGCCTACCCCGATACACCAATTACAATAGATGCAAAAGTTGACAAAGAAAAAGTAATAATAAAAATTTCAAATAAAGCTGATTACATTGATAAATCGGTACTGAATACATTGTTTGATAAATTTATAAGAATAGATGATAAAACCACCAGAACAACAAGAGGAACAGGGCTTGGATTATATATTGTAAAAGGATTAGTTGAAGCCATGAACGGGAATGTTCACCTAAAATCATCACAGGATAACACTTTCTCGGCAAAAATAGTATTACCTCTTTATAAGGACGAAACTGATGAAGCCTGACTTTATGCAGCAAGCAATCACTCTTGCAAAAAATACAAAACAGGATGTTCCGATAGCTGCTATAATAGTAAAAGACAACAAAATTATAGCAAAAGCCGTAAACGAAAGAGAAAAAAGGCGAAATGCAACACTTCATGCAGAAATTGTCGCAATTAACGAAGCTTCAAAAGTACTGAACAATTGGCATTTAGATAATTGTGAAATATATGTAACTCTTGAACCATGCCCGATGTGTGCAAGTGCAATTCTGCAAGCAAGAATAAAAAAGATATATTTTGGAACGTACGACTACTTATACGGTGCTTTTGGCACAAAATGCGATATGCGAAAAATAATGAACTACAGTGCAGACGTAAAAGGTGGCATTTTAGAGGAAGAATGTACTAAAATATTAAAAGATTATTTTGAGGGAATCAGAAATGCTTAAAACTCAACTCGATAAATACATTTTGGAATATGAAACAAAAGACTTTATAAAAGATGACCCCGTTCAATTTATTCATCGTTTTAATAATAAAAATGATATTGAGATTGCAGGCTTTATCGCCTCAATGTTTGCATACGGCAAACGTGAAGTATTTATTGAAAAACTCAACCATATATTTAATTTAACGAGAAATCAACCTTATGATTATGTATTAAATTTTGATTATAAAAATAATAATATGAAAAATGTGGATTATAGATTTTCAAAAGACTGCGATTTAATTCAAATATTAAAAATATTGAATACCTTATATAATGAAAAAGAAAGTCTTGAAAGTCTTTTTGAATATTCATACAAACAAAAAAATGAAATTTGGGCAATGTTTCAAGGCGTAATTGACTACTTTTACGCAAGAACAGATAAAAACATTACAAAAGGATTTTATCATTTATTGCCAAATCCAAAAAAGAAAAGTGCATTAAAACGTTTAAATATGCTTATGCGTTGGTTTGTAAGAAAAAGCCAAGTAGATATAGGGATTTGGAATTTCATTCCGACTTCCGAATTATTAATTCCGTTAGATACCCACGTTGCAAAAATCAGCAGAAAATTAGGACTATTAAAAAGAAACGATAACGGCTATTTCAGCGTTATCGAACTTACTCAAAATTTAAAATCTTTTGACCCCGTTGACCCTATAAAATATGATTTTGCACTTTTCGGTTACGGAGTCAACAATAAAATCTAGTGTTTATCGGTTAATATAAACAAACTTACAATATCATTAATTTGTGTTATATTTTGTTGATATTCTTGAACAGAACGTTCTAACTGCATAATTTGAGTTTTGCATTCTTGAATTTTAATCATGCACTCTCTTGTAGAACCGTTTAATTCTTCTTGGAACATTTGAGCTTCTTTCAAAACGTTGTTCATCGGAATACCCATTGCTTCCATTGTTTGTCTTATAATCTGAGCACCTGTTTGTTTTGCAACCCCTGACGGTAATGAATTAATAAGGTTGCTCAATGTTTGAACATTTGCAGGTAATGTAATATTCATAGAATTTAAAACAGGCTGTTGTTGTTTAAAACTGTCTTGAGAAAATGATGAAGCCGAAAACATTGTGTTCGCAACAGGAGCCTGCTGAGTAACAGGAGCAACCGTTTCACTAACTGTAGATTTTATCGGTTCTTGCATTTTTGGTTTTTCCGGTTCAACAAACGTCATTTTCGGAGTTTCTTCCTCAACTATTACATTTTCTGTTTTGTCTGCATCTTCTGTTAAATCATTGAATTTAATTTCAGGTAAATCTTCAATCTCTGTTAAAGGAACTGTGTTAATAGAAGTATTATTTGTTTCTTCAACAGGAGAAATGTCAGCTTCTGCTTGTCTTTTTAATGCTTCAACTATTTTTTTACCGACCCCTTCAGGAAGTTGATTTCTTGTCATAGCTCATCCTTCTCAATTTAATTTAATTAATTTGAATTATAAATAAAAAATAAAGTTTATTCAATAATTTTTAAAAATATCTTCTTGAAAAATTATCTCTATCAGAAAAATATCTGATATCGTATATTTTTATCAAATGCCAACCTGCAGATGTTTGAACAGGTTCGGATAATTCAAACTTGTTCAATTTGAAAGCTGCGTCGGTAAAATCTTTTAATAATGTACCGTTTTTAATATTGTAACCCAAACTGCCTTTTTGAGCCTTTGATTCACATATAGAATACTTTTCTACCATATTTTCAAATCCGGCCCCATCAACAATCTCTTGTCTTACTTTTTCAGCTTCTTCTTGGGTATTTACAAGAATATGGCTTATTTTTACCTCTTTTTTGTCCATTTCGCGATGTGTATATACGAAAGGAAAAACGCAACATACTGCCGTAAATATAAAACATACAATTTTTAATATTGTTTTCATCTTTTAATCCTCTTTTAATTTATTATACTTGATATAATCATTTCTGTCTAAAATTTTTCACAAGCAAGGAGAACAGCTCCTATCATGCCGGAATAATTTCCCGCTTTTGCGAGCTTAACTTTAACGGGAGCAACAACAATCTCTGAATTTATTGCATTCTCAATTTCTTCCGTATTCATAAATGCACCCATTCCACCCGATATTATAATACTTTCAGGATCAAAAATATTTGTAATATTAATTAATCCGACAATTAAATCATTTTTCCATATTGAAAAAACTTTTTTTGAATACTCATCACCCGATTTAATGCCATCAATAATGTCATAAGTTGTAATATCTTCGGGCAATTTGTTTGCAAATTTACTCGTTTTAAAAATATTATCACTTTTTGCAACTTCTTCTGCCGTAAATTTTAATCCTGTACCTGATGCATAAGATTCAAAACAATCTTTTCTATGGCAAGTACAAACTCTGCCTCTGCCCATAATTTTCATACTGCCGACTTCACCGCCACGTCCTGATTTTCCTCGTAACATTTTCCCGTCAACAATAAAACCCCCACCGACACCTGTTCCCAGTGTGATTGTAATTGTATTATCTTCCCCAATAGCGGCTCCCATTTTGTACTCTGCCCACGCTGCAGCGTTTGCGTCATTTTCAACATAAACAGGTTTTTTACTTAAAGTTGAGAATTTAATATCACGATATCCATCAGGCAAATTTGGGGTTGAAGATACAACCGCATTGCACTCTGAATTTATTGCCCCTGCCGTAGCAAAAGCAATCATATCAACATTTTCTTCATTCTCGGCAATTATTTTGCGAAAAGTATTCTCTAATTCAACAATGTTTATTGAAGTAGGAACTTTTTTTACATCTGATAAAAAATCTCCATTTTCATTAATTATTGCATAAATCAATTTTGTTCCGCCGACATCAATTGCCAAAACTTTTTTCATTACTAACCTCTTTCACAAAACCTTTTTGTAATAAGTTGCGGACGAGTAACCGCCGAGCCTATCACAACCGAGTATGCACCAAGTTCAAACGCTTTATCAACTTCACTCGGCTCCCAAATTCTGCCCTCTAGGATAACAGGACAATCTACAACATCAACAAGCTGCTTTAATAAATCAAAATCAGGGATAGTAAGCCCCTTATCAGAATTCTGAGTATAACCAGATAGCGTTGTTGAAATAATATCAAAGCCAAGTTTGCGAGCATTAACCCCCTCTTCAAAAGTAGCAATATCCGCCATTGCAAGTTGATTGTGAGCTTTAATATATTTTATAATCTCTTCCAAAGACTCTTTCGGACGGTTTCTGAGAGTTGCATCGGTAGCAATAATATCAGCTCCTGCACTTATTAGTTCATCAACCTCTTTTAATGTCGGTGTAATATATACAACTTCTTTCCAATTATCAGGTAGCCTTTCAGGCTTTGTAAGTCCAATAACAGGTATGTTAAAGCATTTTTTAGCATTTCTGATATCACGACCGCCTGCCAAACGTAAAGCCTTTGCCCCACCATTAACAACAGATTTCATCATTGCAAGCAAACATTCTTCGGTGTATAACGGTTCATTTGGCATAGCCTGAACAGAAATAATTACTTGATTTTTTAACTGTTTAATAATATCCATAACTACTATTATATAGTAGAAATAAAATATAATAAAATATTCAATATTTATTCACAAAAAAAAGGCCGCTATTGCGACCACAGTCTTGTTATGGAGAAAAGGAGTGAAGGAAAATAAGTAATAAAGAAATTTGACTATACTATATATATTCCCATATCATGAGATATATAACATATATACTTTGTATATATTAATATTTTTAACATAAATTTTTACTATCGGACGGAAAACTTTTTAAAAAAGTTTGCTAAATTGTTGTTGAAGCTTTTCTCAACAAATAAAAACCTTGCAACTCCGAAACGAGTTCAAGGCGACATGTATTCTTAGATTATCAATACTCATGTCATTCTGAAAGATTAGAAAAACGAGCGTTAGTGTGGTTCTTCAATCTGTCCGGAATCTCATACAGTTACTGTCTGATTAGTAAATCAGACATGCAATTGATTTTGATAGGTATGCAACAATATTATTTCCCTCTCCTATAAGGAGAGCGGTTTTACGAACGGACGATACGAACAAAGCGAGTTAGTCAGGTAAGCGAACCGATTGAGTTACCTGTGGCATAGCCACAAAAACGAAACTTTGTGAGCATAATGGTAATTTCAAGACATGGTCGGGGTGAGGTGATAATGTTTCCGGGAGAAATGTTAACTGCAACACAGCAAAAGTTATGAATGACGGTTGGCAATTCAAAAGTGATTATCCGTGGTAATTAATCACAACAGTCAGGCATTGAGAATATTTTGTGTTCAAAAAATTATATAGCAAAAAGAACTTCCTTTCGGAAGTTCTTTTGAAAAAGTTTGAATATTAACGTTTTGAGAATTGGAATCTTTTTCTGGCTCTCTTACGTCCATATTTTTTACGTTCTTTAACACGAGCATCTCTTGTTAATAAACCTTCTGCTTTTAAAACTGTTTTATATTCTTCGTTAAGTTTTAATAAAGCTCTTGAAATACCATGTCTGATAGCACCGGCTTGCGCACTAACACCGCCACCAACTGCTTTTACACGAACATCAAATTTTTCTTGGTTATCTGTTAAAGCTAAAGGTCTATAAACTGTCATTTCTAAAGCAGCTCTGTTGCCGAAATAATCACCAAAAGTTTTACCGTTTACGAAAACTCTTCCTTTACCTTTTACTAATTTAACAACGGCAATTGCAGTTTTTCTTCTTCCTGTTGCCATAATTTCTTTATCAGCCATTATTTAACCTCCGTTTCGGTGTATTCAACAGGTTTTTGAGCAGCATGCGGATGTTCGCTTCCTGCATATACCTTTAATTTGTTGAATTGTTCTTGACCTAAAGTGTTGTGCGGTAACATACCTTTAATTGCTTTTTCGATAGCTTTTGTAGGATCTTTTTCCATTAATTCTCTAAAAGATGCACACTTCAAGCCACCCGGAAAACCGGTATGATGATAGTATTTTTTGTCTGTTTCTTTTTTACCTGAAACGGTGATTTTAGCAGCGTTTATAATAATAACAAAATCGCCTGTATCAACGTTTGGAGTAAATTGTGGTTTTTTCTTACCTCTTAAAATATCAGCTGCAAGAACTGCTAAACGACCTAAAGTTTTACCTTCAGCATCGATAACATACCATTTTCTTTCAACTTCCAGAGGTTTAGCTGAATATGTTTTCATTTGCTTTCTCCATTTATATTATTGTAAATTACTTCTATTAATGTTAAGCCCTCGGGGCTTATGGTCGAACCTGCTTTTGTTTTATCCCTTGAGTCCAGTATGTCTTTTAGTGTTTCAGGGGCTAAAGACTTACTTTCAATCATTAGGAGAGTTCCGACGATCGATCTGATCATATTGTACAAAAACCTGTCTGCAATAAAATCTATGTAAACAAAATCACCGTCTTTAACAGCTTTCGCTTCATACATATTACAGATTTTGGCAGGATTTGATGTCCTTACTTTTTTAAAAGCCGAGAAATCATGCTCCCCTAAAAGGTAACTTAATGCTTTATTCATTCTGTCAACATTTAAAGGATACCTTACCAACAAACAATTTTCATCCCACGCACTCCTTTGCTTACGGTTTGCTATTGTATATCTGTAATGCCTTGCCCTTGCACTTTTTTGTGCGTGGAACCGAGAATCAACTTTTATTATATCTTTGATACTGATTGTTTTTGGAAGAAGACCATTCAAAGAATTAATAAATCTCGCAGGTTCAAACTCAAGGTCGGTATCAAAATGTGCCGTTTGCCCTTTTGCATGCACACCTGCATCCGTTCTTCCCGAAAAAATTGTTTTGGTTTTTGTTTTTGTCAATGTACTGATTGCTTTTTCAACTTCATCTTGAATTGTATTAATGACTTTAGCTGAATTAGCGTTTTTTTGTGGTTGTTTTTGGCTTCCCTGAAAATTAGTGCCAATGTATTCAATTATAAGTAAATACCGTTGCATTATACCAATTGAATTAATGCCATTTCACCGGCATCGCCACGTCTTGGCGGTAAGTGATAAATTCTTGTATATCCGCCGTTTCTGTCTTCATATTGTTTGCCGATTTCAGCGAATAATTTTTGAAGAACTGTTTGAGCAGCTAATTTTTTGCCTTCTTGCATTTCATCAAAAACTTCACCTGTTTTGTTGTCAACAAACTTAGATGTTTCTACATCATATATGAATTTAGCAGCCTGTCTTCTTGCACTTAAATCGCCTCTTTTAGCAAGAGTAATTAATTCTTCCGCATAAGGTCTTAAAGCCTTTGCTTTAGATAATGTTGTTGCGATTTCACCGTGTAAGAACAACTGTGTAGCCAAAGATCTTAATAAAGCATCTCTTTGGTCTTGAGGTCTGCCAAGTCTGTTTCTGTTGCATTGGTGTCTCATTTTATTTGTCCTTTTGTAATTATACTTCTTCTAACTCTACACCTTCAGGATTAGGTTGAAGTTCCAACCCTACCTGATGTAATTTTTCGATAACTTCATCTGATGATTTTTTACCGAAGTTTTTAATATTTAATAAATCATGTTCTGATTTCTTTAATAATTCAGCTAAAGAATTAATGCTTGCTCTTTTTAAGCAGTTGTACGCTCTAACCGATAATTCCAAATCTTCAATTGAAATGCTCGGAGCAGGAGCTTCTTCTTGAACTTCTTCAACAACGTGAGATGCAGGTAATACTGCCGGTTGTCCTGAAATTGAAGCAACTTGCATAAAGTGTTCGATTAATAAATTAGCAGCTTGGCTTAATGCTGTACTTACATCAATGCTACCGTTTGACCAAATTTCAAGAGTTAATTTATCATAATCAATAACATCTCCAACACGAGTGTTTTCAACATTATAGCTTACTCTCTTAATCGGCATAAATGAAGCATCGATAGGTAATAAATCGATAGGAATATTACCCTTGTTTTCTTTTAAGATATCAACTGCTCTGTAGCCTTTACCTGTTTCAACAGTAATATCAGCATTAATGCTTCCGCCTTCGGAAATTGTACAAATTAACCAGTCAGGGTTAACAATTTTTACACCGGCAGGTAATTGCAAATCGCTTGCAAGAACCGGTCCGGGTCTGTCGATATCCAATTTCAAATGTTGAACATCTTTGTCATCTGTTTTTACAGTTAAACCTTTTAAGTTCAACATTATATCAATTGCGTCTTCAACAATTCCGGGAATTGATGTATATTCGTGAGTAATACCTTCAATTCTGATAGATGTAACAGCGGCACCTTCTAAAGAAGATAATAAAACTCTTCTTAAAGCGTTACCGATTGTCATACCAAAACCTTTTTCCAACGGTTCGATTACGAATTTACCGTATTGAGAACCGTCTGAACCGGTTGTTGTATTTATACATTTAATTTTTAAATCCATTATAATTTATCTCCTACAATTATTTAGAATAATACTCGATTACAAGTTGTTCCTTAAGTTCAGGGTCTAATTCTTCTCTTTCGGGGATTCTATCGAAAGTAACTTTGAAAGCATCTCTGTCAACAGTTGTCCAAGCAGGAGCAAGTGATAAATCGATTGTGGACATGATAGATTTTAAGAATTCAGCACTTCCTTCTTTAAATGTAATAACATCTGTCGGTTTTACAATGTAAGACGGAATGTCAACTCTTTTACCGTTTACTAAAACGTGTCCATGGTTAACGATTTGTCTTGCTTGTTTTCTGGAGATTGCAAAGCCTGTTCTGAATATAATGTTATCAAGTCTTGATTCTAATAATTGTAAAAGAATAGTACCTGTAACACCTTTTCTTCTGCTTGCTTCGTTGTAATATCTAACGAATTGTTTTTCGCTTACGAGATATGTTAAACGGATTTTTTGCTTTTCATTTAAGTGAATAGCATATTCAGAAAGTTTTTTTCTTGCCGCACCATGCTGACCAGAAGCATTTTGTCTCAATGAAGAAACCAACTTTCTGTTTGATAAATCAGTAACTCCGTAGTTACGATATAATTTATTTGATGGTCCTGTATACTTAGCCAATTTCTGACTCCTTTAGTTCTTTATTATACTCTACGTTTCTTTGGCGGACGGCAGCCGTTGTGAGGAATAGGTGTAACGTCCTTAATTAATGTAATTTCAAGTCCGGCAGCTTGGATAGCTCTTATAGCTGTTTCTCTGCCTGAACCCGGTCCTTTAATATAAACTTCAACTTTTTTCATGCCTTGGTCTATAGATTGTTTAGCAACCTTTTCTGCTGCTGATTGTGCTGCAAACGGAGTGCCTTTTCTTGCACCTTTGAATCCGCAACCACCTGCAGAAGCCCAAGCAATAGCATTACCATGACTGTCTGTTGAAGTTACGATTGTATTATTGAAGGTAGATTGTATATGTACAACACCTTGTAATACATTCTTTTTTTCTTTCTTTTTAGTTTTTACCGGTCTAGCCATTGTTTATATTACTCCTTCAATTATTTCTTGTTGGCGATTGGGCCTGTTTTCTTACCGCGTCTTGTTCTGGCGTTAGTTTTAGTTCTTTGTCCTCTTACAGGAAGTTTACGTCTGTGACGCATGCCTCTGTATGAGTTGATTTCACTCAATCTCTTGATGTTTACTGCTTCTTCTCTTCTTAAATCACCTTCGATTGTGTAGTGAGATATAGCGTCTCTTAATGCTTTAATATTGTCATCTGTTAAGTCGTCAGTTCTTAAATCTTCAGATATATTGCAGGCTGCCAATATTTTTGCACTTCTTGCAGGTCCTATACCGTATATATAGGTTAATGCAATTATCATTCTTTTATTACGAGGTAAATCTACCCCGGCAAGTCTTGCCATAGTGTCTCCTTTATTTAATTATCTTAACCTTGTCTTTGTTTGTGTTTTGGGTTTTCACAAATGATTGCTACTCTTCCTTTTCTTTTAATAACTTTGCATTTGTCGCAAAGGGGTTTTACCGAAGCTCTTACTTTCATTGTTGTATCCTTTATTTTAATCTGTATGTAATACGTCCTCTTGTTAAATCATAGGGAGTCATCTCGACCTTTACCTTATCTCCCGGTAATATTTTTATAAAGTTTTTTCTGATTTTCCCCGAGATATGTGCAAGTATTTCGTGTCCGTTTTCCAAACCTACTCTAAACATTGCATTCGGTAGTGACTCTATAATTGTTCCTTCAAATTCTATTACGTCTTTTGACATATTTTCCTCATTTTTCGCTTTGGCTCGTGTAACTTTTTGCATGAAAATAACTACACTACACCGTAGTATTTATATCGTACATGTTGAAAATTTCAAATCAAGCCTTTTTTATTGCTTTTTCACAATTATCAACCGATTTTCACAAATTTTTATTTATTTGTTTTTATAAAAATATGAAATAAACAATTGCCAAGCGAATATTTTAAAAGTATCTTAATTACTATTATTTTGGCGGTTTGTAAATTTTTCTTAACACCTCTTATATTTCGTATTATTTTAAAAACATTTTATTGCATTTTAACAAAATTATATTTCTGCAATTTTAAAATTAATAAAATAAAATTATTAAAACAAAAAAGACCGCTTTCACGGTCTTTTTCAAACTTTAAGATATAAGCATTAACTATTTTGCAGCTTTTGCAGTTTCAACAACTGCTGTAAATGCTTCAGGTTCGTTAACAGCTAAATCAGCTAACATTTTTCTGTTTACTGTAACAGAAGATCTCTTAAGAGCATTCATAAATTTTGAATAGCTTAAACCATGTTGTCTGACTGCAGCATTGATTCTAACAATCCAAAGTCTACGCATATTTCTCTTTAAGTTGCGTCTGTCTCTGTATTGATATTTTAATTTTTTCATTACAGCAGTATTTGCAACTTTAAATATTCTGCTTCTTGCACCAATAAAGCCTTTAGCTAATTTTAATATTTTCTTATGTCTTTTTCTTAAGACATTTCCACGTTTAATTCTCATTTTTTAATTTCCTTTCTTCACTTTTTCTTAACCTGAACACTTCGCATAAGGAAGTTCTTTTAATACAAGTTTCTTATGTGTAGCAGAAACTTCTATCATAGAAGAAAGTTTTCTTTTTCTTGATGCACTTTTGTGTTGAAGCAAGTGACCTTTGCCTGCTTTTCTTCTTAAAATTTTACCGCCGGCAGTAATTTTATACCTTTTTGCACCGCTACGGTGTGTCTTCATTTTTGGCATAGTTTTCTCCTTTTTCGTTATGTATAATCGTTAGACCTTCGTTGCGACATGCCCCCGCAATTCAGCACCTTCATTTTTATTTTAAAACAAACAAAATCCCATGCAAGAGCATGTAGAATTGTATGGCTCACATGTTTACAATCTTTTTACTCAAATGTTTTTAAAGATTTACAAAGTGCGGTTATCCCGTCAAGGGTTGCTAAATTTAGTGTTTTTACACATTGCTCATATCTGATTTCAGGATTTTTCCAAGTACACAAGTAATCCTTATCATCTTTATTCAGAGCAACTATTGAGCAACCTGCAATACCTGTTGCACAATTCATTCTATCCATTGTCTTTACCGTAACATCAGGTGCCGTATTATTTACTTCATCCAGTCTGTCTTTATAATAAGCTAATGCCTTAGCATCATTTTGATAACGTCTTACACCGTTATTAAACTGTTTTTCTATATCTTTAGTATAATTTGCTTTAAATGTATTAATTGATTCAGTCGTAATAGTGTTAATTCTCATATCCATTCCTCTAGGCTATTGCCATAAATTTAATACCGGCATTATTAAGTTCTCGTTCAAAAAGACTTTGCGTACAAGAATTTATATTTACATGAGTTCCGTTTTCGCAAACTTGCGGTTTCATGTTTTTAGATAAATCACCATCTAAACTTATTCCAAAACGTCCTGCCATATAGCCGACATTTATTAAATCCTTATCGGTCAACTTTTCACCGTTATTTTTCGGTAAATTAGTACCAACTAAATAACTGCAACGTGTTACTTGCATATTCTCTCCTTTTATATGTAAAAAATATTTGTGTTCCTTAATATCGAAGTATTAACAAACTATGACACTTACAAACATTCCGACTGTAACGGCTGCGATTCAGCGAAGGATTTTCACCTTTCTTTCTTTACAAGCTCAATCTTAGTATAACAAAATTAATTATTTATGTATATAAATTATGTATTTTCATGAAGCAGGAACCTACTTTTGTGACATTGAAGCCTTTAAATCCAACAAATCTTGCACATCTTGAGGTGTTAAATTTTGAGGACTGCCTATTATATTTGTATTCAATGCAACTTTTGCATAGTATTCCGCAGTTTCCATTTTTAAGAATGCCTTTTCTATGGTATCCGCAACGGCAATAGCACCGTGGTTAGCCATTAAAACAACATCTCTATCAACCAAGTATTTAACGGTATTTTCAACTAATTTTAACGAAGACGGCATTGCATAAGGGGCAACCGGGATATCTTCAAAGTACAAAATGTTTTCAGACATAATAGGTTCTTTTAGCGGAATATGGCATGCCGCAAATGAAGTCAAATGAACAGGGTGAGTATGTATTATTGCTTTAATGTCCGGACGTTTTTTGTATATTTCCGCATGCAGAATTTTTTCTGAGGATGCTTTCCCCTCTGTAAGTTCATGCCCGTTTTCATCAATTAAAACGACTTCTTTTTCCGTGAGATTACCTAAAACACTCCCTGATGTAGTAATATAAATACCGTTATCAGTCTTAATACTGATATTACCTGATGTTGCAACCGTTAAGTCCTTATCATATAAATGTTTACCGATAGCAATAATTTGTTGAGTTTGAATATCCATTATGTTCCCCGTTTCATAATTTTATATTATCAAATTTTTTGATATTTAACACTATTTTTAACAAATGAAAATCCTTTTTATCGGTTTAAACATAAAATGAATATAAATATATTTTCCGATTAAATATGTAATAAAAGCAGATCCAAATGCAAAAGTGCACTGCAAAATCGGTAATAAAAAGACATATTTGACTCCAAGTTCTCTTTTAATATTGGCAATCATTGCGAAACAAGGAGTGTATATTAAAACAAATAACATACAAGCAAGCATTGGTATTCGTTTTGAGTTGTAAGCAATTTCTTCAATATTTGAAAATAATGATGGAAACGCTATACTAACAGCTTCTTTTGAGAAAAATCCCGCAAAAATAATTGATGAAATCCGAGAGTTTTCAACACCAAAACTCTGAAATAACGGGAAAATCAATCTTCCCAAAAACATTAATATATTTTCTGTTGATTTTTGAATAAAATTCAAATTCAAATTGAAATTAAGTAAAAACCAAATAAATATTAAAGATATAAATATCCATATAAAAGTTTTTTTCACAAAATTTTGTACTTGAAATAAAGATTGCACCAAAATATTTTTAAAGTTCGGAATTATAAATTGACTATCATATTCAAAATTGTCAACAGATACATTTTTAACCCATAATATATTAATAATTGAAGTCAAAATAAATCCGATTAATACCCCTAAAATATACAATGAAAATACAATAATTTCTCTGTGGTTCGGAGCAAAAACAGCGGCTAATAGAATATATACAGGAAATTTTGCACTGCAAGAAAAAAACGGAATAAGAAAATAAAAAAGAAGTTTTTCTTTAAAATTTTTTGTTTCAAAATGCACGCAAGCACAACATCCAAACCCGCTCAGCAAAGCATATATATCAGAGGAAGAAACTCCCGTAAATTTAAAGATAATCCTCGTTGCATTTGCAACATTTTTTAAATATCCGCACTCTTTCATTACATTTAAAATGAAAAACCAGACAACAATATATGGCAAAACATAAAAAAAGATTGCTACAGACTTAAATATGCCGTAAAACACAAATAATTTCATTACTTCCGACATGTTTTGAACTGCATTTATTCCATATAAAAAATCAAAAAGATTATCAATAAATATTTTTACTGACTTATAAAGATAAAATCCTAAAAAGTTGAAATCAAAGTACAAAAGTATAAATATCACAAACGGAAAAGACAAAAATATAAAAACTTTACGTAAAATATCTTTATTAATGATATTCAAAATTTTTTCTTTTAACATAACAAAACTATTTTAACATAGAATAAAGGAAAGCTATTCAAATAAATCAGCATTTAAAAAAATTTTATTGTATGATAAAATAACAGTTGCAGGCAAACAAGGAATATATTATATATGATTAATTTTCTCGGACTTTGCGTCTTAAATCTGATAAAAACAATAAAATATATTCTTGGCGGAAATGCAAAAATGCACTCCATTCTTTCAACCGCAGCAATGATTAGTTACGATTCTCTTCCGATTGCATTGAGCATTGTATTTATTGCAGCCGTTGTTATTGCACTGCAAGTTTCAAAACAATTCCTGATGAGCGGAGCTGAAAGCTATGTCGGAGGTTTTCTTGCCGTTGCATTAATCAGAGAGCTTGCCCCCGGGTTTGCGGCACTCGCAATCAGTGCAAGAGCAGGTACTGCAATCAGTGCTGAAATAGCAAACATGAAAGTTACATCACAAGTTGATGCAATAAAGACATTAAAAGTTGACCCCGTCGGATACTATTTTGCCCCAAGAATAATCTCAGGAGCATTCACTGTTCCGATGGTTGTTATATTATCCGAATTATTTGGCGTACTTGGCGGTATGATTATCTCTTACTATACAATTGATTTACATCCAAACCGTTATATGACGTCAGTTTGGCAATGGATAAACACCAGAGATTTATATATAAGCGTATTTAAAGGATTTATATTCGGTATTATCATTCCTCTTATTTGTGCAACACAAGGTTATGAGACAGAGGGCGGAGCTAAAAGTGTAGGTATTTCCACAACAAAAGCCGCCATCAATGCTACTGTTTTCTTATTAATGGCGGATTTGATTATTACTATGTTATTTTACACTAATTTTAATTAACGTTAATACCTGCAAGTCTTCTTAATTCATCGGGTCTTTGTGATTTTAACAAAGCATCTTCCGCAGTTACAAGACCTTTTTTATACAGTTCACTTAATGCCATTTCAAGTGTTTGCATGCCTTGACCTGCACCTGTTTGAATAGATGAATAAATTTGTGCGGATTTACCTTCTCTAATCATGTTTGATATAGCGTTGTTTTTAACTAAAATTTCTTGAGCCATAACTCTGCCTTTTTTAGTTTTATCGGGTTGAAGTTTTGGCAATAAGGTTTGTGCAAATACAGCTTCCAAACAACCGCCTAATTGAACTCTGATTTGTTGTTGCTGACCTTCGGGGAATACGTCAATAATACGGTCAATAGTTTGAGCTGCTGACGAGGTGTGCAAAGTACCGAAAACTAAGTGACCTGTTTCAGCAGCAGTCAACGCTAAACCAATAGTTTCGATATCACGCATTTCGCCGACCAGAATAATATCAGGGTCTTCTCTTAATGCTGATTTAAGTGCATTTGCAAATGACCTTGTATCTTGACCCAATTCTCTTTGGTGAATTACACTTTTTTTAGACTTGTGAACAAATTCGATAGGATCCTCAACAGTTAAAATATGCTCACTTCTTGTTTCATTAATATAGTCAATCATTGCGGCAAGCGTTGTAGATTTACCTGAACCTGTAGGACCTGTTACTAAAATCAAACCTCTGGGTCTTTCGGTAATTGTTCTTACTACATCAGGCAAACCTAATGTATCAAAGTTTGGAATGGTACTGGTAATCGTTCTGAATGCTGCAGCGTAAGTACCTTTATTTTTATATACGTTAACCCTGAAACGACCCAACCCTTCAATACCGTAAGACATATCAAGTTCCCAGTTCTGTTCAAGAGTTCTTCTTTGTTCGTTGTTCAACATCGGGAACAATAAATCTTCAATACTTTCCGGAGTAAATGCGTTATATTTTGTTCTGAGCAAGTTACCGTCAACTCTTATTACAGGCGGTAAACCTACAGACAAGTGTAAGTCGCTGGCTCTATACGCAACTACTTCTTTTAATAAATCATCTATAATCATACTAACCTCAATTTTTCATATAGTATGAGAATATGATACCCTTTTATTTTATTTTGTACAAGTCTTTTGCAATCTGATTTTTTGCCAAAAGTAGTATATTGGCACACCCGTAACTATAATAAGCAGAGTTTTCATCGAATTTGCAAACTTATGAACAGTCAAAGCATATAAGATATATGAGCCGACCGTAATAAAAAATATTGCAAATATACTATTAATTTTCTTTTTAATTGTTTCTTTGTTTTTTATTCTGTAAACAAAAATTCCGATAGCAGTTAACACATAGAATATTAATGCCGCATAAATAACATAATCAAGCAATTCACTGTAATTCCCGCAGAAAATTATAAATACGCTTGCCCAAAGACATTGCAATAAAAGTGAATTTACGGGAGTTTTCGTTTTATCATCAACTTTCGCAAGTTTTGAGAATAATAAGTTATCTTTTGCCATTTGATAATATACTCTTGCACCTGTCATAATTAATCCGTTTGCACTGCCACAGGCTGAAATCATAATAATAAGAGCAATTATAATTTCACCTAAAGCACCTGTTATGTTTTGCATTAAAACTACGGCAACAATATCCTCGGGAGCAGTTTTAATTTGTTCTATCGGTATTGAAAATACATAAAGAAAATTGATTAAAAGATACAATACCATTACTATAATTACGCCCCAAAACAGAGCCGGCGGTATATTTTTTTCGGGTTCTTTAACTTCGGCGGAAATAAAAGTAATATTATTCCATGTTACCATTGCAAAAATAGCTCCGACTGTAGCAGCTGATATAATTTCAATATTTGCAAAGTTAAAATCGGAGAATGATAATGTATTCACAAAATTTACACTTATAACATCATAGTTGCAACCGAAAAATATACCAAAAACTATTATTCCTACAATTGATAATACTTTTGTAACCGTAAATATATTTTGTGTTAAAACCCCGTATTTTATACCTCTTGAATTAATGTACGTCAAAACAATACAAACAAGAAAAGCACACAACTGTTGAGTTGAAACCTTAAAACTTGCAAAATTAATCAAAAAGTTGTCGGAACTTATAAACGGGATGAGAATTCCCAAAAATTTTCCGACCGCAATACAAACAGCAGCAATTGTAGCAGTTTGTATTACAAGCAATAATGACCACCCGTATAGAAAAGCAATAAGATCATTAAACATTTTCTTTAAGAAGATATATTGTCCGCCGTCTTCTTTAATGTTCAAGACAGGTTCAGCGTAGGCAATTGCACCTGATAGTGAAAATAATCCCGCAATAATCCAAACTAAAATCAAAAACCAAGCATTGTTAACCATTCTTGCAATATCAGCAGATACAATGAATATTCCGCACCCGACCATAGAGCCGACAACTACGGAAATAGAATCCTTTAAATTTAATGTTCTCTTTAATTCATTGCTCATTTTATAACCACACTCAATTCAAACTAATGATTTATTAAAGTTTCAAACTTGCTTTACAAGCATAGTTTAAACAGACTTTTTATACAAGTTTAGAACACCGGTTAGATTTAAACATGTTAAGAAATAAGAAAGAATAGCGGTAGTGATTAAACTACCGCTTTATATGTGTTTTCAGATATTTTTCTTTATTGTTCAGTTGATTTTAATATGTATTCCGTCCATTTTACATTATCAAATTTGTTAAACGGAACATTCTTTGCAGGGGACTTTTTTAAAAGGTCTATAATTTGGTTTGGACATCTTTCACCCTTTGCCGCTTCTGTTAAAAATTGTTGATAAACACCATCAGGCAAATACTCTTTCAATCTGTTTAAAGTTCTTTGTAATACCGGCATTCTTGAATTTACATTCTTTGCTTCTATTTTATCCATATCAGTAGTTAAGAAGAAAGCAAATTCTTCATCTGAAAAGTCGGCTATTACAGACTTTCTGCTTCCTAATTCATTTAAGTATTGTGTATTTTTTTCAATCGCTGTTTTATTTGATTTTTCAGTAAAGACATCTTTAACACGTTCCATTTTTTCAGTGTATGTCGGAATCATAACTTTTTCATGGGCAATATCAAAAGAATGCTCTTTTTTACCCGTTATAACATCCGTTAAAAGCCGGTCATATTCTTCTTTCGGGATTAATGTTTTCTTTTCATCAAGATATTTTTTCAAATCTGCACCTTGATTTTTATCATTCTTACTTAAAAGAATATAAGCTGTTTCAAGGGGAGTATATAGTGCAAGTTTTCCTTCTTTATACATATTATTAATATATTGAACATTATCTTTCGGAACATTTTGTAAATCATCGCCTCTTTCAATGATAACATCGAACAATGATTTACCTTCTTTAACCATATAATTTCTAAATAAATCATTTACTCCGGGGAGCAGACTTTCCGTAATTTTTCTTGCCCAGAAATTATCAATTCTTCCTGTTTTCAAGTCAATATTGAGGTAATTCCAAGGACTTTTAACATGTGCGGAAGAGTATTTTAAATCTCTATCCGTCATAAACTTTTGCTTGCCTGAGAAAGAAGTTGTACTTACAAAGCTGTCATTTATATCATTATTTTTTAACGCTGAACGATTATTAGTTCTATTAATATTACTTGTTACAAAAAAAGATATCGGATTAATTTTCATAATTTTCCTACCACCTTAAATTTTTCCTACAATACACAGAAAACAAGAGGAATTTCATAATTTACAAAATCCGCTTATAAGTTAACATTTCTTATTAATTAAAATAGGTCAAAAATTTGTAATTTTGGCATGTTCAAGGTACGATAAGAATAGGTAGTTATAAAGAATTATAGTTGGAATCATAGGAGGATTCAGTAAAATGTCAAAGAAAACTATAACAGTTGACGGTAACTACGCTGCAGCACACATTGCGTATGCATTAAGCGAAGTATCGGCAATTTACCCTATCACTCCTTCATCTACTATGGGTGAATGGGTTGATGAATGGGCATCTCAACACAAGAAAAATATCTGGGGCAAGGAAGTCCTTGTTGCAGAAATGCAATCAGAAGCAGGTGCAGCAGGTGCTGTACACGGTTCATTAGCAGCAGGTTCTTTAACCTCTACTTATACAGCTTCTCAAGGTTTACTATTAATGATTCCTGTTATGCACAAAGTAGCAGGTGAAATGTTACCTCACGTTATTCACGTTTCGGCTCGTGCATTAGCAGCTCAATCATTAGCTATTTTCGGTGACCATACAGACGTTATGGGTTGCCGTAACACAGGTTATGCAATGTTGGCAGCTAACAGCGTTCAAGAAGAAATGGATATGGCTTTAGTTGCACACTTATCAACATACAAAGCAAAAGTTCCGTTCTTGCAATTTTTCGATGGTTTCAGAACTTCTCACGAAATACACAAAATTGAAGAAATTTCTTACGAAGAAATCGCAAGTTTAGTTGAACCTAAATATATTGAAGAATTCAGAGCAAGAGCATTACGTCCTGAAGCTCCGATTTGTAAAGTTGGTGCTCAAAACACAGACGTATATTTCCAGGGTCGTGAAACAGTTAATAAATATTACGACGCTGTTCCTGATATCGTTCAAGAATATATGGATAAAGTTGCTAAAATTACAGGCAGACAATATCATCCGTTTGATTACGTCGGTGCACCTGACGCAACAGATATTATCGTTGCTATAGGTTCAAGCTGCGAAACTATTGAAGAAACAATCGAATACTTGAACTCTAACAAAGGTACTAAATACGGTTTAGTTAAAGTCAGATTATACAGACCGTTTGATACAAAGAGATTCAATGCTGCTCTTCCGAAATCAGTAAAACGTATTGCAGTATTAGACAGAACAAAAGAACCCGGTTCAATCGGTGAACCTTTATACTTAGATGTAGTTGCAGCTTTAGAAAACAAAGACATCAGAGTTATCGGCGGACGTTACGGTTTATCTTCTAAAGAATTTACTCCGTCAATGGTTTACGCTATTTACAAACATTCTGAAAACAACGGTTTCCACGGATTTACAGTTGGTATCGAAGATGATGTTACAAACAAGTCATTAAAAGTAACAGAACATATTGTTACAGAACCTGCAGGAACTACAAACTGTATGTTTTGGGGCTTAGGTTCAGACGGTACTGTTGGTGCTAACAAAAACTCAATTAAAATCATCGGTCAATATACAAACAAAGATGCTCAAGCATACTTTGCTTATGACTCTAAAAAATCATTTGGTGTAACTGTTTCTCACTTGAGATTCGGTGATAAACACATCAAATCAACATACTTAATTACCGCTCCTGATTTCGTATCTTGCTCAGCTCACGCTTATATCGGCAGATATGATTTATTAAAAGGTATTAAAGAAGGCGGTACTTTCTTGTTAAATTCTCCTTACACTAAGGAAGAAGCTTTTGAACACTTAACAAAAGATATGCAAGAAACTATCATCAACAAGAAAATTAAATTCTATAACGTTGACGCCGAAAAATTGATTAAAGAACAACCCGGCTTAAGAGGTAAAGGCGCTAATACAGTAATGATGGTAGCTTACTTCAAAGTTTCAGGTATCATTCCTTTTGAACAAGCATTAGAAGGTATGAGAGAAATGACAAAGAAAACCTTTAAGAAAAAAGGCGACGATGTTGTTAACATGAACTTAGCTTTAATCGACGCAGCTGTTAACGCTTGTGAAGAAGTTAAAGTTCCTGCTTCACCAGATGGTGTTTGTCATGCAGATAACGTTAAATTAATCTCTGATGATGCTGATGAATTTGCAAAGAAAATCATTGAACCTTCAATGAGACAAAAAGGTGATGATATCCCTGTTTCTGCAATGAGCGTTGACGGTACAATCCCGACAGGCACGGCTTGCTTAGAAAAAAGAGGCATAGCTCCGAGAGTTCCTCACTGGAACAGTGAAGCATGTATTCAATGCGGTATTTGTGCAAGTGCTTGCCCTCACGCAGCTATCAGAACAAAATTATTTGAAGCTGATACATTAAAAAATGCACCTGCTTCATTTAATGCAATTGATGCAAAACCAAACGCAAACGGTGAAAAATTCAAAGTTCAAGTTTATTGCAACGACTGTACAGGTTGCGGTGTATGCTTAGATCAATGTCCTGCAAACAAAAACCCTGAAAAACAAGCATTAACTTGGTCTTCAATTGAAAAAGAAGAAGAAGCATGCGAAATGGTTAACGAAAAATTCTTCGATGAAGCTCCTGATAACGTAATGGGTAGAAATACTACAAAGACAATTAAAGGTGCTATGTTGAGAAAACCGTTATTTGAATTCTCAGGTGCTTGTGCAGGTTGCGGTGAAACTCCTTATGTTAAATTAGTTTCACAATTGTTCGGTGAAAATGCTATCGTTGCTAACGCAACAGGTTGTTCATCAATCTATTCCGGTACATTCCCGACAATTCCTTACACAAAAACTAAAGAAGGAAGAGGTCCGGCATGGGCTAACTCATTATTCGAAGATAACGCTGAATTCGGTTTCGGTATGAGATTAGCTGTTGATTCAAACAGAGAAACTTTGAAAAACTATGTTGAAAAAGTTGTTGCTAACGAAAAAACACCTGCTGACTTAAAAGAAGCATTAACTGAAGCTATGGCTCACTTTGATAACTCAAAGACAGAAGAAGCATTAAAAGCTCAAGATAAAGCAAAAGCAGCTATTGCAAAATATGCTGATTGCGGATGTCCTGACTTAGCTAAAGTAAGAGAATTAGAAGATTACTTCACAGATAAATCAGTATGGATTATCGGTGGTGACGGTTGGGCTTACGATATCGGTTACGGCGGTATTGACCATGTTCTTGCTCAAAACAAAAACGTTAACATATTAGTACTTGATACCGAAGTATATTCAAATACAGGCGGTCAAGCATCTAAATCAACACCTACAAGTGCTGTTGCTAAATTCGCTACAGGCGGTAAGAGAACATACAAAAAGAACATGGGCTTAATGAGCATGTCTTACGGTTATGTTTATGTTGCTTCAGTTGCATTAGGTGCTGACAGAATGCAAACATTAAAAGCAATCCAAGAAGCAGAAGCATATAATGGACCTTCTATTATATTTGCATACGCACCTTGTATCGCTCACGGTATTGATATGAGTAAGACTCAAACAGAACAAAAACGTGCTGTTGAAGCAGGTTACTTCCCGTTATACAGATACAATCCTGCAAACGAAGTACCGTTCACTTGGGATGCAAAAGAACCTCAAGGCAATTACCAAGATTTCATCAGAAGTGAAGGTCGTTATAAATCACTTCTTAAAAAAGATCCTGAACATGCTGAAGAGTTGTATTCTCAAGCTGAATCAGATGCAGCAAAGAGAATGGCTGTTTATAAATCAGTCGGCGAATTAATGAAATAATTAATTTCATATTCAAACGAAAAGGCGAAGGCGTAAAACCCTTCGCTTTTTTGTTAAAATTCAAAATTAAATTTACAGAGTAAATCTCAATTTTATCAATTTTTGTTTAACATAATATTTTTCCCGTTTTGCCCAAGCTGACGATTTAAATACATATTTATCTCTGTTTATATATCAAAAAGCTGTCATGTCCAACAATAAAGCCCATCTAATAAAATATATTAACTTTCTGCTTCCGGTTCCAATTTATTAATTAAATCAGAACAAAAAGAACAAATTTTATTTTCAAAGTTTTTACCTTCCTTACTTTTATAATACTCTTTTTTCCACCAATTATTTTTATAATCATCATTTGGAAAAGGTAACTTTAAAACAGATACATCCTGTATTTTACAATCTTTTACCACATCTTGAGTATCTATAATTGCAATTTTAAAAGGTTTATCCATTCTTAATTTTAAAATTTGACTGTATAAATTACTTATATCTTCATCAGAACTTAAAATTTGAACAAATAAAATCGGTATTGAACCAACCATAATGTTTCTGAAATTAATAAATCTTTTTTGGTAAGTCGCTATTAATTCTTCTCTATCCGTTGTATTAAGTTTTTTACCGTGTATAAACCTTATACATTCAGGTTCTTTAACCCAACATTTTTGCCCGTTTTCTTCTTTAAAAACTAAATCATTAAAAAATTCCGAAAAATCAGACTTAATACTTTTTGTAACCTCTAAAACCCCAAAAACTGCTAAATCAAAAGGAAGAGTGAGTTCTCCTTGCCACTTTCTGGGTTTTAAACCATTTCTTGTAAGTACAACTCTCGGAAGACAATTTTGCCCTAAAGATACTATTTCAACTTTCTTTTTTTTGAAAAACATAGTCTTATCATAATAAGATTTAACATTTTTAGCAATAAATTTATTTATATTAATAGAAAAGAGCAGCTATAAAAACTACTCTTTTCAATATTTTAAAAACTAATTTAATTATTAATTTTTATTTGTCATCTAATGCTGCAACACCTGGTAATACTTTACCTTCTATAAATTCTAATGAAGCACCGCCACCTGTTGAAACATGTGTAAAATCTTCTGCTTTAAAGAATTTTTTAGCAGCTGAAACAGAATCACCGCCACCTATTACAGAAACTGCACCTGCTTTCGTTGCATCAACTACTGCTTGTAATACAGCTTTTGTACCTTCTGCAAATTTAGGATTTTCAAAAGCACCGACAGGTCCGTTCATTAAAATAGTTTTTGAAGATTTAATTACATCTCCAAACGCTTTTCTTGAATCTAAACCTGCATCTACACCTTCAAATCCTTCAGGAATTTCATTAATTTTAACAAATTTGTTTGTACCGTTTCCCGAAAAATCATCAGTAACCAATACATCAGTTGCCATAACAAGTTTTACACCTTTATCAGTAGCTTTCTTTTCAATTGCTCTTGCAACATCCATTTGATCATCTTCACAAATAGAATTACCGATTTTACCGCCGTTAGCTTTAACAAATGTATAAGCCATACCGCCGCCGATAATCATATTATCAACTTTATCAAGTAAGTTTTCCAAAACACCGATTTTAGATGAAACTTTAGCACCGCCAACAATAGCTGTAAACGGTCTTGTAGGATTATCTAATGCTTGAGATAAACATCTGATTTCTTTTTCCATTAATAAACCCGAAACTGCAGGTTTTAAAACTTTAGCTAACTTTGCAGTTGAAGTGTGATTTCTGTGAGCTGCACCGAATGCATCGTTTACATAAAAATCACCTAATTTTGCTAATTGGTTAGCAAATGTCATATCATCATCTTTAGCTTCTTCTGCTTTGTAGTATCTGATATTTTCAAGTAATGCAATTTGACCGTCTTTTAAATCAGCAATCATTTTTTCAGCATCTTCAACATCAGGAATAAACATAACTTCTTCGCCTAATAATTTAGACATATATTTAGCAACAGGAGCTAATGTAAATTCAAGATTTTTTTCACCTTTTGGTCTGCCTAAGTGTGCCATTAAAATAATTTTAGCACCTTTTTCTTTAAGGTAATTTAATGTAGGCAATATAGCCTGTATTCTTGTATCATCAGTAACATTTTTGTCTGCATCTAAAGGAATATTAATATCAACTCTGACAAGAGCTCTTTTACCTTTAATGTCAGTTAAATCTTTAATAGATTTTTTCATATCTGCTTCTCCTTTTTATATTACTTTTGTACCTTCATTTTCAATATTAAAAGTTCTTATATCACAATTAACATTTAAATCATCAAATACTTTTTTAACATCATCTTTAACTTTTTCAAAAGAATTATCTTTAGAAATAACCAAAATAGAAGGTCCTGCACCTGAAATAACACAACCTAAAATATCATCTTTATTTTCAAGTAAATCAGATAACTCTTTAAAACCTTTAACTAATCTTTCTCTATAAGGCTGATGAAGTTTATCTTTCAACGATTTTTTCATTAAATCTGCGTCTGCTCTATAAACAGCATCAACAATCATTGCACACTTTCTTATATTAAAAGCCGCATCAAAAATAGGTATTGATTCAGGTAAAACAGAACGTGCAATACTTGTATCAAGCTCATAATCAGGAATTATTAAATTTAGTTTCCAATTTTCGGGCCAAGGAAGTTTTGAATAAGAAACACTTCCGTCATTTTCAATTGAAGCTAAACAAAAACCTCCAAACATAGCAGGTGCAACATTATCAGGATGACCCTCAACTTCGGAAGCAATTGATAATAAAACCATATCATCAGCAGGATTTCCCAAAAGCTTATTAGCAGCAATTAAACCTCCGACAATAACAGAAGCACTGCTTCCTAAACCTCTTGTAACAGGAATTTCTGTTTTAATTGTAATTTTTATATCACTGGCACTTTGTCCTACAAAGTTATAAAGTAATTCAATAGCTTTATAAGCTAAATTATTTTCATCACGAGGAATAGAATAAACATCATAAATATCATTTTCATCAATAATGTTAATTTCAATACCGCTGCCCGGCATAACTGTTTCTTCAACAGTAATTTCATTATAAACAGGTATTGCAATTCCCATACAATCAAAACCGGGTCCTAAATTTGCCGAAGTAGCAGGAACTTTTACACTAACCTTCATATCTTATTTTTACCTTATTTGAATAGGCATTATTAAACAAATATAATTTTCATCATTGTCCGGTTCAAAAACTGTAGCTGATAAACTTCCGTTTAAACCTATTTTAACATTTTTTGATTCCATAATCTTTATTGAATCCAATATATATTTATAATTAAATGCTATAGCTAAATCATCATTATTATATTCGCATTCTATAATATCTTCAGAAGTACCTGAATTAGGTGTTTCTGCTTTTAAATTAAGTTTATTCTCACTAAATATAAATTTAACAATACTTGTTCTGTCATTTACCATAGTTGAAACTCTGTCTAATGCATCGATTAAGTCTTCTCTTAAAATAACAGAGTTATTAGCTGTTGATTTAGGAATTAATTGTTCATAAGGAGGATAATCACCTTCAATTAATCTTGAATTAATAGAAAAACTCATTGTTTTTAAAGTTAATTTTGATTTATTAACTATAAATGTAACTTTTTCTTCCGCAATAAAAGAACAAATTCTGACAAATTCATTCAATGTTTTAGAAGGAATAACTAATTTTGCTTCTTGATTGTCTTTATTTTTAATAGTTTCAACAATTCTTGTCAGTCTGTTACCGTCTGTAGCAGCCATTTCAAGTTTATTTTCTTTTATTAAACAAAATACACCGGAAATAACATTTCTGTTTTCATAATTAGCAGCTGCATAAGCAGTATATTTTATTGATTTTAATAACGGTTCAAGTTCTATCTCAATTTCAGTTCCGTTATTTGAATAATCTTCTATTTTAGGAAATTCTTGAGCAGAAATGCCTATAATTTCAAATTTTGAATTTCCGCATTTTATACTAACTACATTATTATCTTCATTTAAAGAAAATTCTACGGGTTTATCAGGTAATTTAGCTGCAATTTCTAAAAGTTTTTTTGCAGGAAGAGTAATTTTACCTTCTTTTTTAACAGCTACTGTTGTTTTTGCTTTTATTGATATTTCTAAATCTGTTGCACTTAAATTTAAAGTATTACCTTCAGCTTCAAATAAAACGTTAGCTAAAACAGGTTGAACATTACCTCTTTGAGCTGTAATCTTTTCAACTATTTTTAATTTGTTTAACAAAGATTCTTTATCAATCGTAAATAACATAGTTACCTCAATAAATATTTTCTTATGTACATATTGTATAATAAAAAAAATTTTATGGCAGTTCCTTTATATTGTGTTACCTTTTTATATGTTTTTATATTTATATTATTATTTACTATATTTTAAATAATTAAAAATAATAGTAGTAATAAGTAATTTAAAAAGTTGTATAAAAGTGTTTTTAAATATTGTGTTTATTGTGTTTTACTCTTGTAGAAAACTTGTATAATTCATTTCAAAACTTGTGAATAAAATGTATAAAACAAATAATATTTTTAAATAAAGAGTAAAAATCAAAAGTTATTGAAAAATTTTGTACAACTTTTTATAGTAGTTTTCTACAAGTTTTGAACATGTTTGTATAAAAAGCATTGTAAATTTTTGATACAAAAAAAGCATGGAAACATGCTATTTTATTGTTTTTCATGATTTGATTTTATTTTATTATTTTTTATGTCATGTACTTTTATTATTAAACCTGTTCAAAACTTATTTTTTAAAATCAGAACTTTTTTTATCATGTAAAAATTTTGCAAGTTTATGTTGCTCAAAACTTAAAGCAAAATTGTATAGTGCTTTTAATAATGTTCTTCCGGATTCTCTTTTTGCAATTATTAACGTTTTATTATTATTGTTTTTTGCAAAATATAATTCTGTTTGTAAAATGATATCAACTTTGTTTAAAGATGGTGTATTTAACCTTTTTATAAGCCATTCATTTAATAAAACAACAGAGTTTTTATCTTTGTTATTTTGTAAATATTTTGAAAATTCTTTTAGTATCATATATAAATTATAATATATTTAAGTTTTAAGGGAATGTTTTATTATGGATTTATTAGAATTAAATATTTTAAAAAAAAATAGAACCTGTTTATAAAAAATCATTCATAGTAACTTTTTTGATAGCTATAATTGTTTATTTTACAATGGTTTCAAACTTGTTTTGGGGTAACCATGATTGGGGAAATATTCAAAAGTCAATAATTTTAAATGAATCATTATATGAATGCAGATTTGCTGCTACTATTTTACAAACAATTTTTTGTTTAAAATTGATACCTTATATATTAGTTGTATTTGATAAATTATATTTGGATTTTTTAAAAACAAAATTGAGCAAACGGTTTAATTATAAATAATTTTAATAAAGAAATAACTAAAAATCTTTAGTAGCAAGACTTTTAATTTAGTATATACTTCTTTCGTATGAAAATTTAAAAGCACTGCTTTGATTTATTCATAATTATGTATGATTTAAAATTCAGCTTTGACTGCTAATATTACACTATATTCCTTGGAAAAAACGATGATACACATATCCCTAATCTACAGCTATGATGAAATCATAGCTTTTTTCTTTTGTTAATGTATATCTTTAAATATTTTAAACGTTTCTTGTTCTGTTTTAGAGCTTAAATTGTTTTTATCTGATGTAAAAACTTCTTCTAAATAAGTTTTTATTATATTTTTTTCTTGTTCTTTTTGAACAATATAATAATTTGCGTTTTCAGGGTATTCATCATTAATTTTATTATTATTTTTATATCCGTAATGTGTTATGTATGAATTGCTTATTACGTTGTAGATTTTTCTGTCAGGCAGATAAGTACTAATTGACGAATAAACAAAAGGATTTCCTTTACTCTCGAATAGTTTCGCTTTTGAACCTACGGTTCAAGTAAGCTCAATATTCTCGCTATCCGGACTAACTCACTTTGTTCGTGTCGTCCGTACGGAATTTCACTTGCGTTGCCGTTCATATTTTTTTTGCTACTTCGGCACTCCGCTTCGCTGTAATTCATTTCAACTGCAAATTTTCTTTCATTCGGACAAGTTGTTTACTTTGCTAATGCAGTCATAAACATTGTCCTCATTTACTTCGGGTTCGCTCGTTTCACTCGGCTCCACCCTACAGAAAATTTGCCCTCTTGAAATTTCCTTAGCTCCGGCAAGTGCTCATTTCACTACGTTGTAATTCGCATTGCCTCCGCATTACTCGGGTTTCACCCTACGGAAATTTCGCAAAAAAAAAGGAACTTTTTATGGTTCCTCTGAAATCTTTTTCAATTTCCTCGTGTGTTAGTAAAGGTAGTAAGTAAGGTAAGTATGAATATAAAATTTTTAATTAGGTTTTCATTTTATTTATCTGATGTTTTATCATCTACATATATATAAAGTATATATAAAATCAATAATTGCGTGTTTGGTTTAAATTAATTTCAATTTTTTTGAAAACCCAATAATAACAAGTATTTTAATACTTCATAAAACTTAATATATTATATCAGTATTACTCTAAAATCTTTGATATCACCAATTTTTTATAAAAATCTTCAAAACTTAATATATCTTCATTAAAAAGGCTATTTTTAACTCTTTATTTAATTATTTAAAGCTAAAAAATCAAAAATGTGATATCATTTTTAAAAGGCTTAAAATTATGAAAAATTCAAAAAGATTAAATCAATCTCATAAACTTCCGGGTACTCTTGTTTGTGTAGAGGGTATTGACGGGTCTGGAAAGTCAACTCAACTTATTATTTTGCGTGATTGGCTTAAATCGCTCAAACAAGACGTGATTTTTACCGAATGGAACTCTTCTGATTTGATTTCGCAAACAACAAAATTGGCGAAAAAGAAAAATTTGTTGAGTCCGAGAACATTTTCACTCTTGCACGCTGTAGATTTTGCAGACAGGCTTGAACAGGTAATTATTCCTGCATTAAAAGCCGGTTTTATAGTTCTTGCGGATAGGTACGTTTATACTGCATTTGCTCGTGATGTTGCAAGGGGTGTTGATAGAGATTGGGTCAGAAAAGTTTACGGATTTGCCGTTAAACCTGATTTAACATTGTATTTTAGAGTTACGGAAGATGTTTCTCTTGAAAGAATTTGCTCTAATCGTTCTCCGAAGTTCTATGAAGCAGGCATGGATTTAAAAATAAGTAATGACCCGTATGAAAGTTATAAAATTTTCCAAAAACGTGTAAATGATGAATATAAAAAAATGATTAAAGAATACGGACTGGTTGAAATTGACGCAACTGAAAGTATTCACAAAAAACAACTGTTTTTCAGAGAAAAAGTTAAACAGGTATTAGCTGCAAAAGGAATTAATTTATAAAATGGCTGAATATAAATCTAAACATGGTTATGAAGGCTTATTAATAGTAATTGAAGGTACTGACGGTTCAGGAAAATCAACTCAAATAGAACGTCTTAAACGTTGGATTGAAGATCAATCTTATGGTGTTATGGTGAGTGAATGGAAAACGTCAAAATTCATTGCTGATGCTATTAATGACGCAAAAGACAGAAATCTTTTAAATGCTACAACTTTTAGCCTTTTATATGCGGCTGATTTTGCAGACAGGCTTGAACAGGTAATTATCCCTGCATTAAAAGCCGGTTTTGTAGTTATTTTGGACAGATATATTTATACGGCTTATGCTCGTGATGTTGTTAGAGGTCATGATATTGAATGGCTGAAAAATCTTTATGATTATGCACCTGAACCTGATATGGTATTTTACTTGGATGTTCCTGTTGAAGTTCTGTTGAAAAGAATTATTGGTACTACCGGTTTGGATTATTGGGAATCAGGTAGAGATATAGGTTTAAGCAGTGATTTTTATAAGAGCTTCCAAATTTATCAGGGTAAATGCTTGGATGAGTACCAAAGAATGATTAAAGAATACGGTTTTGTCTCTATTGACGGTACTTTATCCGAAAAAGACATTCATAAAAAAATAGTTTCTCACGTTAAAGATATTCTTGAAAGTTAAATTTTTTGTAAAATTCGAAAAACAGTTTATAATAATAAAATATGGGAAAGATATATTATTCTAATTTTGAAACTCTGCAAGATATAATTAAAAACATAGATTTTAATTATTCGGCGGATAGTGTTCAAACATTAGAACAACTTTCCGATTGTTGGGAAAAAGTTATCGGTAACAAAATTTCAAAATTTACTAAAGTCTATGATTTTTCGTCCGATAATATATTAACAATTGTTTGTTCGGATTCTTTTGTTGCTAACGAATTATACATTGAAAAGTCAAAATTGTTAAAAATAATGAAAGAAAAGGCAGACAAATTGGGTATTAATATAGTAGATATTTTATTTAATTATAAGAAATGGAAAGATGAATATGGCAAATAATAAGTTCAGAGGTTTTTCACTCGCAGAATTATTGATTTCATTGTTAATCATCAGTATTGTTCTTGCAGCTGCAATTCCTACTATGACAAGAAAAGGAAAAGGTTCGGAACAAATATGGCGTTGGTCAATGCCTCGTAATTCAACATATTTCGGAACAGGTGCAAATCAGGCAGTTATTATCGGTTCTGCTACTCCTCCATTGCAACAGGGAGGAAAAGACAGTAATGGTAATTTAGTTACCGATGATAATGAAATAGCTCGTTTCTTTAATGATAGCCATGTTCAGGCAAATTCAAGCACTCACTTTACAACAATGGGTGATAAGCTTATTTTGGTAAAAACATCATTCCCGAGTGAAACATCTAATCATAGCTCGAGTTTAATAAACTCTCATATTTCTTTCTATAACGTGGTCGGAGATTTAGCAAGTACTCAAAATGATATATCTTATGCCGGCAGATTGGCTATGGATAAACACAATATTGCTTTAGGTATCGGCTCATTACAATCATTAAATGCTACAACTACTAATGCTAATGGTTTTATGGGAAATAATATTGCTATTGGTCATTTTTCTTTATTTAATGATGTTAGCGGTATAAGAAATATTGCAATTGGTGAAAAGGCTTTAGCTTTAAATCTTAACGGTAATGATAATGTTGCTTTAGGGTTTATGGCATTAACTAATCTCAATACATTATCTGAAAGTGCTATAAATGAACATTCTCAAAGAAATACTGCATTGGGTGCTTATGCTTTAATTGCAAATACAGGCGGTAATGATAATACTGCGGTTGGTGCAAATGCCTTAATGACTTCTGATACAGGATACAGTAATACTGCAATAGGTTCAAGTGCTTGTAACAACTTAAACGGTAATTATAATATTTGTATTGGTGCAAATGCCGGAGCCGGTGCAGGTGTTAAAAATTCAACAAATCTTTCGGAAATTGTTGCATCTGCTAAAAAAGCTGATCATCAACTTGTAATAGGAAGTGATGATTATTCAAAAATTCAGGCGGGACTTATTACTGACACAACAAGTTCGGATAGATTTGTTGACCCTGTTATATATGGTGTTACTGCATATCATACAAAAGACGGTAAAGCCTATGATAAACAATTAAATATTAATGCAAAATATTTTAGAATTAACGCTTATGATAACGTAAGATCATTAAATGTTAATAATACAAATTATGTTGATAATAATATTTTCACTGCTACTGCAGATTATGATAATGCTGAATATAAACCGGGTACAACAGGATTATTAAAAGGTGAATTTGATTTTGTTCTTTTAAATAATACAAAAGAAGTAAAAAAAGATACTCATTTATTATTAAAACGTTATTATGACGGCTATGAATCGCATGTTGGGCTTTATACCGGTAATGAAGTTACAGGTCAGCAATATCCTTCTGATTCAAGAGATGTAGTACTGAATAACCAACTTAGAATTACATTTGTTGAACCAAGTGGCGGAAAAATTCCTTCAACAGGCGGCAGTGTAAACATTTCGACTTTATCTGAAGCAAATAATCCTCTTAAATTGGCTTTTTATGTAAGCACAAACAATAAATCAACAATGATGAATTTAGAAGATGATGGATTTTATATTAACTCTATTATTGGAGGAAAAACAACTCCGTTAGTCCAAGCTACATCGGATGGCGTAAGTTTTGCAAGTGATTATGTAAACTTCTATCCCAAAAATCGCAGTGCAAGCTCTGAACCCGGTGTTGCAATTAATGCCTCAACAGGTGATATATATTTGAAATCATTAAAAGACGGTCAAATAAATGCAAACGTTGGAGTTGCACTTCAAAATTTATATTCAGAAATTCAAAGTATAAATCCTTATTCTGATGTCAGATTAAAAAATGTGACAGGTGACAGTACTGCAGGGTTAAAAGAAATTAATGCTTTAGAAGTTAAGAATTTCACTTATAAAGATGATAAGAAAAAAACTCCGCATGTTGGTATCATTGCACAACAACTTAAAAATGTATTTCCGAATTCGGTAATAAAAGATAAAAAAGGTTATTACAGGATTAAAACAGAAGAAATATTCTATGCAATGGTTAATTCTATTAAAGAATTATGCACTCAAATTCAAACTTTAACTGCTAAAGTTGCAGGTTTAGACAAACGAATAACCGAACTTGAAAAACAAAATCAAGAGTTAAAGAAGCAAAATGCAGAATTTGAAAAACGACTTCAAAAACTCGAAAAATCTGCAAAATAAAATTAAAATCAGTTATAAAAAGCCCTGCTAATGCAGGGTTTTTTAATTGTGTATTTTGTTGTATATCTCATTCTTTATCTTTGCATTTTGACAACACACATCTGATTTTTTTAAATATCCGTTTTCTCTTAACGCTATACCTTGGCAATAAAGACAAAATTTACAGTAATCATATTTAAAACATTCCGATAAATCTTTTTTCTTTTTAAGTCTTATTTCTTTAACTTGTTGACTGTTTAAAATTTCTTTTATGGTTTGATTTTTTATATTACCTAATTTTATGCACATTGTAGGACAAGGATATATATCACCGGTCGGGTTAATTGTTAATGCGTTACAAGTTGCAAGACAAATAGGAGAATTGAGAAACTTTTCATTTATCTCATGAGGCTTAAAGTTATCAACAAAATATAATGAATTTTTATCGTTAGCTAAAAATTTTAATTGTTCATCAGTTAGTTTATTATTACAATTATTTTTAGATTTATTTAAAACTAAATATGTATCAATTGTTAAATTTGTACCTGTTTGCTTTGCAAAATCAACAATTGCTTTATGCTCTGTAAAGTTCAAATTCAATTGAAACGATTTTATTGTAACATATATATTCTTTTCTTTTAATAATTTTATAATTTCTATGGTTTTCTTATGAGAACCTGCTACTCCCGTAATTTTATCATGAATTTCGGGGTTCATACTATATAAGCTGAGACTTATTTTATTCGGATAAACATCTAAAATTTCCTGTAAAAGTTCAGGATTATCATAAAGAGTTTGACCGTTTGTAAAAATTTCAAGAACTAATCTTTTCTCTCTTATATACTTTATTGTTTTTAAAAAATCTCTTGCTAAAGTACATTCCCCTCCGGAAAGAGTTACTTTATACAATCCGAGGTTATAAGCTTCATCAATTATTTTCTTTATATCCTCAAAAGACAAGTTTTCTTCTGATATTTGATTTTTTTCATTAAAACAATGAATGCATTTTAAATTACATTTATATGTTAATTCAAAAAATAATTCCGTAAATAAGTTATGTTTATAAAAAAATTTTTCTCTATCTCTTTCAAATGATTCTTGATCTGATTTTGGAACATTTACTGTAAGACTATTACTGCTTTCGGTAATATCTTTATTACCTGTTGATATTACATCATGATATTCAAGTTGTTTTAAAAAAGTTTCAAGTTCATTTTCAAGATTTTTTGATTTGGCAAATTCTATAATTTTTTTGTAATCTTTTGTCGTTAGAATTATATGCCATAAATCAGAAGACTCTGCTTTAAGCAAGATGTTTTCATGTGTTGTCTCATTACAAATATAAGCTCTTGAATCAGGAGTATTAAAAAAGTAAACTTTTGAAGAAATATATGGATTTACATTAATAGTAGTACATTTATTAAACATAAATTAATTATTTATAATTTAATGTCGAGAGAGTACAATGACTTGTTGTATCATTATACGTACTGCAAGCACTTGCGACAACTTTATTATTTTCCTGTTTAACAATCAAAGATATTTTTAATTTTTGATCAGACGACTTATCCATAATTTACTCCTTAACAAGCTCTAAAGTTATTTTACCCCCCCCCCTAAAAATTTGTCAAGTCTTACTTTCACGGATAAACAGGTGTAATTTTGAAATAAGTGAATTTTTAT
>CAYYPD010000002.1:0-62421 GCA_964473445.1 uncultured Muribaculaceae bacterium | reverse complement strand
ATCCTTAATTATATGACACCTAAACAAGTTTTTCAACTTTATAGTGTTGCGATTGCTTCTTGAATGCAGGGAATTCAAAAAAAATTAATTAGTTTATATTAAAACATTCTTTGTCTGTCATAAACATTTGCTATAGCATAAAATTTATATTAAAATATGTGATTTTTCAAAAAAATGTGTTAAGTTATAAATATGTCAAATATTGATTGGAACCGGTTATTTAATACATTTAACAACTTTGCAAACGGGCTTAGCAGAGGAATTATAGGGCGACCGTCTGTTTATAATCCGACACAGTCGCCGACTGCTGATTCGTTGTTTCAAAAAAACAATCAAGAAACTATGGAGCAGCTATTTCCCAAAACAACCGCTCAATTGGAAAAAACTACGGCTGAACTGGAGCTCATTGACAGAAAACAAACTAACCAAATGCTGAAAGATTTGTTAAAGCTGCCTAAAAACTTTGATAATTTAGTTGAACAATTAGCGGTAAAACCTCAAACAACAAATCAGCAAACGGCATTAATGCTTCTGGCTTCAAGTATGGATATGAGTAAACTCGCCTCATTACTTCAAAATAATTCGAAAGATGCTATGTCCAATTTATATCAGTTATTAGCACAGTATAGTCAGGTTGGAATTTCAATAAAAGAGGATCAGATAGCTCAAATTACAAAACTTGTTTCGTTAGTATCATCATCCTCTGCCTCTGACGCACAGAGTATGCGTACGATAATGCTTATGTACCTGCCTTGGCTTCCGTTAAATGACACGAATGCATTCAAGTTTGATATAGCGAAAAAGTCCTCCGGCGGAGGAGATGATTGTATTGATACTGTTTCTATTTTAATAAAAACTGAAAATTACGGTAATTTAAAAGCTGATATCTTAAAAACAGAAGAGGACGGAATAAAAATAAATTTAACTACGTCTGAAACCTTTCCGCAAAAAGATTTTGAACTTTTAATGAAAGAAGAAAGCAAAAAAAACAATATTAATATAAATGTAACTTTTTCTAAAAAAGAATCTTATAATCGAAAAATTGAAAAAGAAATGAAAAAAACACAAGTTTGTATGAATACAAGCCCCGGAGTTAATCCGTTTCTTATAATAATTTCAAGTGCGGTGATAAGACACATACATTTTATAGACAGTAAAGATTCAATAAGAGAGTTGAGAAAAGAGAGAATTGATAATGGCAAAGGTCAAAACTAAATGGGTATGTCAAAATTGCGGATATGAAACCGCAAAATATATAGGGAAATGCCCTGACTGCGGTGCATGGGGAACATTAACGGAAGAGGTTGAAATTCCATCTGACAATAAAGTTCAATCTGTTGTGATTGACGAAAATCCTGTTTGCCTAATCAATGAAATTGAAATCACTGAAAGTATTCGTTTTAATACCGGCTTTGAAGAATTTGACAGAGTTTTAGGCGGTGGGCTGGTACAAGGTTCACTTGTTTTATTGGCAGGAGATCCGGGGATAGGCAAATCAACTTTAATACTTCAAACCGCAGGAAATATCTGTAAATCAAAAAAGAAACTGTTATATGTTTGTGCCGAAGAATCAGGTTCTCAAGTAAAACTTCGTGCTCAAAGATTGAATGTAAACTCCGATAACCTTTATGTCTATTCACAAACCAACCTTGAAGCAATAATAAATCAAACAGATTCTCTAAAGCCTGAAATATTGGTAATAGATTCAATTCAATCAATTTATACATCAAATATTACAAGTTCAGCAGGCAGTGTTTCTCAAATTCGTGAATGTACAAATGCTTTAATGGATATTGCAAAGAATAAAAACATTACAGTTATTGTTATCGGGCATGTTACAAAAGACGGAAATATAGCAGGTCCAAAGGTTTTAGAACACATGGTTGATACTGTCATCTATTTTGAGGGCGATAAGTATAAATCGCAAAGGCTGTTACGTTCAATAAAAAACCGTTTTGGTTCAACTAATGAAATCGGGGTTTTTAATATGGTTGATTGCGGGTTAGAAGAAGTAACAAATCCAAGCGAGCTTTTTATGAAAGAGAGAACCGACAGTATAACCCCCGGGAGCGTCATAATTGCCACGAACGAGGGGACAAGAGCGTTACTGGTCGAAGTTCAGGCATTGGTTGGAAAAACTTCATATCCATCACCGAGGCGTGTTTCAACAGGTGTTGAGTTTAACAGGTTGTTGCAAATTATTGCCGTTCTTGAAAAAAGAATAGGGTTAAATCTTTCAAACCATGATGTATATGTAAATGTTATTGGCGGTATTGAAATAGAAGAGCCCGCAGCTGATTTGGGTATTGCACTTGCTATAGCAACCTGCTACCGTGATGTTGCAGTTTCTCCCGACTGCGTAATTATAGGAGAAATAAGTCTTTCAGGTGAAATAAGAAGCGTTTCAAACATTGAAAAACGTATATATGAAGCTCAAAAATTGGGATTTAAGAAAGCAGTTGTTCCAAAATTAACAAAGAAGCTATCAGAAAACTATGATATTGAAATAATTCAAGTACCGAGGTTAATTGATGCAATTACCGCCTGTGTTTCAAAAACAAACAAATAAAATTACCACGGATAATCGCTTTTAAATTGCCAACCGTCATTCATAACTTTTGCCGTGCAGCAGTTACATTTTTCATGAAACACTTTTTAAACAATTCTGATTTACCCGCCGTGCAACACAAATCTTGGTTAATTTGTTTTGACCGGAATAGAAATAGTATGATTTAGGACAAATTAATTTACAAACTTAAATAGTATTCTTTTAGCAATTTTGTATCGGTTTCGATGTTTGGGCTTTCGCATACAACAACACCTTTTATGTTAAAGGCTTTAAATACTTTTAATAAGTCCTTATAGTTCATATCACTTTCTTCCAAAATTAAATGTTTTTTTTCGCCTTTTAACCCATATTCAATTCCTGCAATATGTGCGTGAAAATTGTTTAGTGCGTTTCCACCAAGCTCCGTGCCAATAAATTCGAGCATTTTTGAAAATTCATCATAAGTATTATAAATACCGTTGTTTCTTGCGTGAATATGAGCAAAATCAACACACGGCAAAACGTTTTTAAAATGTTTTGACAGTTCAACTATCTCTTCTAACGTACCCCATTGAGTACCTTTGCCTGTTGTTTCGGGCCGAACCCAAATATTGTTATTTTCTCCTTCAAGTGTTGAACAAATTTTTTCCATAGATTTATATACTGTTTTAAAAACATCATCAGGAGATTGTTTCATATAAAAAGCAGCATGGTAAGTAATACTATATGCACCGATTTTATTACCCATTCTTGCAGTTTCAAGTATTCTTTCGACCCCGGCATCAATTTTTTCGGGCTCTTGAGAATTTAAGTTTATATAATAAGGACCATGACAAGTTATTTTATAACCATCTTGAGCCGAAAAGTCTTGTAAAAGTTTAATATTCGCATCATTCATACGAACACCGTGAACAAACTCTGCTTCAAGTCCGTCCAAATTCATTTCTTTTAATATTTCCAGCCCCTTTTTATACCCTTTATTTTCGGTTGAAAGGGGCAATCCTGCCGTTAAAAAATGAAGTTTATTCATTAGAAAGAACTTCTCCTGTTCTAACATTGACTCTGTCAACAAAATCTCGACCCGAAGAAATAAAATACGGACCGAATTGAATTGAATCAATTTCCAAAATATCTTTTCCGCAAGCTACCTTTAGGGAATTATTAATATCACAAATTTCGCCAGCTTTAAGCTTATGTTGTTTTTCAATTACATAAGCAGAGTTAATTCTGAGAACTACACCCTTATAATAAGTAATTGCACCTATAAACGGATTTAAAGCCCTTATAAAACGTTCAATTTCTTCTGCTGATTTTGACCAATCAATAAAAGTATTTCCTTTTTCAAAAGAAAGTGCTTCGGCTGTCTTGAAGTCGCCTTCTTTCGGTTGCGGACGCCTTGGGAATGAGTGTGTTTCATAATAATCAAGTGCTTCGTAAAGCATTGCAGCACACATCTCATTAGTTCTTGTAAAAAGAGTCCCCATTGTTTCATTTAAGTCAACAGAAAACTTATACTGAGAAATAATATCTCCGGTATCAAAATTTTCATCCATAAAATGAAGCGTAATGGCAGATTCTTCTTCTCCGTTCATAATGATATGGGAATATGGATTTCCGCCACGATAGTCGGGCAACTTAGACGGATGAAGATTTATAAAACCGTCTTTTGTTAATTGAAGGAATTCTTTCGGAAATTTTTTCCCGTAAGAAGCAACTACACCCAAATCTGCTTTTAAATTTTTTATTCTTTGTAAAAAACCTTTTTCATTAAGGCTAAAATTATAGCTTATAATTTCCGGTCCTAATTTTTGTGCAGTATCAACCATTAATTTATAAGTTGAATCATCACTGCTTGGAGGAACAACTCCAACGATGTTAATTCCTTTTTCAACCAATTTATGCAGACATACAATAGCCATATCAGGCATGCCTACAAATAGAATTCTTTTTTTGTATGTTTTATCCACTTTATTACCCTCGTAATAATTATAACAAAAAATCTTTTATTTTATCTGTTTTTTTACTAAAATAAATTTGTACAAAAAATCAGTTATGCGTTTTTTGTTTGGAAAGTAAGTAAACAAAGCTATATACGAAGTTTCGCATTATAACAAATGTTAAGAGAATAGAGGTAAAAACATGCTTGATATCAGAATGATTAGAGAAAATCCGGAAAAAGTTAACGAATTATTAAAAAGAAGAAATCCGGGATTGTCCATTGACGGTATTTTGGAAATTGATGCTAAAAGAAGAAAAGTTCAAACACAAGCTGATGAACTAAGATCAAAAAGAAAAAATATGTCCCAAGAAATCGGCATGTTGAAAAAACAAGGTAAAGATACAGATGAAATCCAAGCTCAAGTAAAAGAAATGGCTGATGAAATCAACGCCCTTGAAGAACAAGAACAACAATTAGATGTTGAACAAAAGAATTTACTTCTTGCAACTCCTAATATTCCTGACGAAACAACACCTATCGGGTTATCTGATGCAGACAACGTTGTTATTAAGAAATTTTCCGAACCGAGAAAAGTTAATTTTGAACAAAAAGCTCACTGGGATATTTGTGTAGAAAAAAATATTGTTGATTTTGAACGTGGTGTTAAACTAGCACAATCAAGATTTTCTTTATACAGAGGAAAAGGTGCTCAACTTGAAAGAGCTATCATCAATTTCTTCCTTGATACACATACTCAAGAACACGGCTACGAAGAAATGTTACCGCCTGTGATGGTAAATACTGCAGCCATGACAGGTACAGGACAACTTCCTAAGTTTGCTCAAGATATGTATAAATGCGAAAATGAAGATTTATATTTAATTCCGACAGCAGAAGTTCCTGTTACAAACGTATATTCAAATGAAATTTTAAATGAAGAAGATTTACCTAAATATATGACGGCTTATACTCCTTGTTTCAGAAGAGAAGCAGGTTCAGCAGGTAAGGATACAAGAGGTTTAATCAGACAACACCAATTCAACAAGGTTGAACTTGTTAAATTATGTACACCTGAAACAAGCGTTGAAGAACACGAAAAATTAACAAGAAACGCCGAAAGAATATTGGAATTATTAGAATTGCCGTACAGAAGAGTTGCTTTATCAACAGGTGATATCGGATTTTCTGCAAGAAAATGCTATGACTTAGAGGTTTGGTTACCGTCATATAATGATTACAAAGAAATTTCAAGTTGTTCAAACTTCGGAGATTTCCAAGCAAGACGTGCAAACATAAGATACAGAAGCAAAGAAACAGGTAAACCTGCTTTCGTTCACACATTAAACGGTTCAGGTTTAGCGGTAGGCAGAACTTTCGCAGCTATTTTGGAAAACTACCAAAATGAAGACGGTTCTGTTACCGTTCCGAAAGTACTAAGAAAATACACAGGTTGGGACGTTCTGTAATGGAAAAAGGGTTCTTCATTACCTTTGAGGGGGCAGACGGCTCAGGTAAGACAACTCAGCTTAACTTAGTTAAGGACTTTCTTGAAAAAGAGAACTATGACGTTGTTGTAACCAGAGAACCGGGAGCCTTGGAACTCGGACAAAAAATAAGGAATATACTTTTACACTATGAGGGCGTTGTTGCTGACAGATGTGAAATGTTTTTATTCCTTGCCGATAGAGCTCAACACGTTGATACTTTTATAAAACCGTCCATCCGAGACGGAAAAGTAGTCCTTTGCGACAGATATATAGATTCAACGGTTGCATATCAAGGATACGGAAGAGAGCAGGATATTCAATTACTAAAAGACTTAAACGATATTGCAGTAAACTCACTAAAGCCTGATTTGACCTTACTTTTTGATGTTTCAACCGAAACTGCTCAACAAAGAGTAGGAAGCGAAAAAGACAGGCTTGAGTCATCAGGATTGGATTTCCACAGAAGAGTCAGAAACGGTTATTTAGAACTGCAAAAAGAAGAACCGAACAGAATTAAGTTAATAAATGCAAATAATTCTATCGAAAATGTTTACGAACAAACAAAAAACACTATAATAAATTTATTACGAGAAAAAAGAGGGAAATAAATGTCCGGAGAATATAGACGTTGGTACGATAATGACCCGATATTAAAAGAAGCTCTTGAGCTGTTAAAATTGCAAACAGATGATACAAAGTCAGCTGCTGCCGATTTTATAATATCTATGCAAGAACAGGCTGCTCAAGAAGTAATAGAAAGAATTTACCAATTAACACAAGAATTTTCAAAAAAAGGAAATCGTTGGTACGATTCAGACCCTGTTATGCTTAAAGCAATTGAAATGTTAAGGATGTCATCTCCTAAAACACAAAGAATTGCAGCTTTAAAATTATTATTGGCATTAGAAAATAACAGTCTGGATTCATCGGATAGCACGGAACATGAATAGTCAGTTAAAAGACATACAAAATCAAAATGATAAAAGAGGAATAGATATACAAAAAGTGGGCGTCAACGGTGTTGAAGTTCCGCTTTTGATTGAACGTAAAAATGCAGGCAGCCAAATGGTTTCCGCAAAAGCTCGTTTAAGCGTAACTCTTCCTCACAATTATCGTGGCACACACATGTCACGTTTTGTTGAAATACTTAGCGATTACAGCCAAAGAAATCTGCTTGGCGTTGATATAAAAGGGTTATTGATTGATGTTAAACAAAAATTAGAATCACAAAGTGCACATGTACGCTTTGATTTTAAATATTTTGTCAACAAAAAAGCACCTGTCAGCGAAATGGAGTTTCCTGTCGGTTATGATTGCTCTTTTCAAGGGGACTTAGACGGGGATGATTACAAGTTTATACTCGGAGTAAAAGTGCCTGTTACAACGCTTTGTCCTTGTTCAAAAGAAATATCAAAATATAGTGCTCATAATCAAAGAACAATGGTGAAAGTAAAAGTCAGCTATAGTGAAGAGGATATCATTTGGTTGGAAGATTTGATTGAAAAAGTAGAAAGCTGCGGTTCCAGTCAAGTTTATTCAATATTAAAAAGATGTGATGAAAAATATGTAACCGAAAAAGCATACGAAAATCCTAAATTCGTAGAGGATGTTTTAAGAGATGTAATATGTCTTTTAAGGGATGATGAAAAAGTTACATTCTATGAAGTAGAAGTTGAAGCTCAAGAAAGTATTCACAACCATAATGCTTGGGCTTGGCAGTCCGAAACAAAACCGTTTGGAGGGAAATAATGAAAGAATTATTTAATGATTATGTTCAATCACTTGAAACATACATAATGATACAAATTAAAATGGATACTGCAAGATTAACTCCCGAGTTAACTGCAAAAGGCAGAGTTCCGATTTCTTTATCAATGGGTGCTCCTGTTGAACCGCCCCCTGAATTGGTTAGCAACAACATAAAAAAATATGTTACTGGTGAAGGAATGCACACTTATACACTCGTAAAAGGGGAATCTTATTTATTGGATTCAATTGCAGTAAATATGAAAAAACGTACAGGTGTTGATTTTGATACTAAATCAGAAATTTGTGCTTTGATTGGTTCAAAAGAAGGTATTGCAAATTTAATCAGAGCATTAATTAACCCTACAACGGATGTAAAAAACAAAGATATTATTTTAATTCCGGACCCCGGATATGCTTCATATAAAGAAATGGTAAAAGTTTCAGGCGGGTTAGGCTATGGTATTCCTTTAACACAAGAAAATAATTACATGCCTGATTTGGATGAAGCCGCAAAACAACTTGAAAAAGACGGTTATTCAATGAAAAAAGTAAAGGCATTAGTTATAAACTACCCGAATAACCCGTTAGGTGCAATTGCAACAAAAGAATATATGCAAAAAGCAGTTGATTTTTGTCGTAAACACCATATTTTGTTGATTTCTGATGCTGCATACATTGATTTAACCTTTGAGGGAGCACCAAAAGGCGTCAGCGTATTTGAAATCGAAAATGCAAAAGATGTTGCGGTTGAATTTTACAGTTTTTCAAAACCATACTCTATGACAGGATGGAGAGTAGGTTGGGTTTGCGGTAATAAAGATGCTGTTACAATTCTTGGAAAATTAAAATCAACTATTGATACAGGTATTTATAAGCCGATACAAAAAGCTGCTTCCGATATTTTAAACTCTAAAGAGGGTGATGAGTATATTGTTGAAGCAAACAGAAGATTTGCAAGAAAACAAAAAATTATAGTTGACGGCTTAAAAGAATTAGGCTGGGATATGGATAAAATCCAACCGCCAAAAGCTACTTTCTACTTATGGCTGCCTATTCCGCCAAGCTACAAAACTTCAAAAGAATTCACTGATGCAGTCTTGAATAAATCAGGTGTTGTACTGGTTCCCGGTAGCGGATTCGGTAAAAACGGTGAAGGCTGGTTCAGAATGTCTATTGTAGCGGCTGAAGACCAAATGGTTGAAGTTGTAAGAAGATTAAAGGAAGACGGTTTCCGTTTTGAATAAAACAGTAATTGTTGATTATGAAGCGGGAAATTTGAGAAGTGTCGCTAATATGCTGACATTTCTTGAGGTTCCGTTTGAAATTACATCTGATAAAGATAAAATTATTAAAGCAGAAAGAATAATTTTTCCGGGGCAGGGGCATTTTGGGCAAGCAATGAATAACCTTGAGAAAAAAGGACTTGTCGGTGCGATAAGGCAGGCATGCGATAAAGGAATTCCTTTTCTCGGAATATGTATCGGGCTTCAAATTCTTTTTGAGAAAAGTGAAGAAGCACAAGGGGTATCAGGACTTGGCATTTTAGACGGAGAAGTAAAACGCTTTACAGTCGGGAAAATCCCTCAAATCGGCTGGAACAAAGTTATTCCGACGGAAAATAATTCTTTTATAAAAGAAGACTATTTTTATTATGTAAATTCTTACTGTGTACAACCGAAGAATACAGACATAATAAGTGCTTACACTGATTATAACGGCAAATTTTGTGCTGCAGTTGAAAAAAAGAACATTGCAGCTGTTCAATTTCACCCTGAAAAAAGTTCTGATGCAGGCTTGAATTTCTTTAAAAATTGGTTAAACAAATAGTTTTTGTTGAATTTTATACAATTCTAAAGTATTTTCCATTAGCATTGCAATTGTCATAGGTCCTACCCCTTTAGGAACAGGAGTAATAAAGGAGGTTTTTTCTTTTACATTTACAAAATCAACATCTCCGCAAAGTCCGTTTTCAGTTCGGTTTATTCCGACATCAACAATTATTGCATTTTCTTTTACATAATCAGCAGTTATAAACTTTGGCTTACCTACCGCAGAAACAATTATATCAGCTTTTGCAGCCAATTCTTTTAAATTTTTTGTTTTACTGTGTGCGGTTGTAACAGTTGCGTTTCTTGATTGAAGAAGCAATGATACAGGCTTTCCGACAATTATGGAGCGACCGATTACCAGTGCATTTTTACCTTCAATTTCAATATTATATTCATCTAAAAGCCTTATAATTCCTTTAGGTGTACAAGGATAAGAATACGGTTTATAGCCGAGTGCCAGCCTGCCAAAGTTGTAAGAGGTAAAACCGTCAACATCTTTTATCGGTTCAATTGATTCCATTATTCTTTGCTTATTTATATGTTCAGGCAATGGTAATTGAATTAAAATCGCATTTATATTTTCGTCTTCATTCAAAATATAAATATGCTCAAGCAGATTTTCTTCCGAAATATCTTTAGGCAACGGCAAAACTAAGGATTCAAAGCCTATTTCAACCGCCCTTTTTTCTTTGTTTCTAACGTAGATTTCGCTTGCAGGATTATCCCCAACAAGGATAACCGCAAGTTTAGGCTTTTTATCTAATTTTGAAACTTCGTTTTTTAGGTTTTGCGTAATTTTATCCGCAAGTGATTTTCCATCAAGAATTATTGTCATTCAATCTCCTCATTTTGAGGAACATTTAACCTGTAATAAAGTTGCTCTATTGCATTTTCTACAATTTGAGAATCTTTTGAAATTCTGTTATCTTTTAAATTATCATCTTTCGGAATAGTTCCTAATGTCGTCAAGTCATATTTGTTTAATAAAGCCAACAAGGGCTGAATTTCCTGCTTATTTACTTTATTTAAAATAACACCCAATTGTTCGCCGGCTGCATATTTTGCACTGTACTCTTCAATTCTTTTTGCCAAATGAACAGACGCTTCGTTAGGGCGAGCAATAACAAGAGTTACATTTATAGGAATATCAACAAGTTGATGAAGATATTTTAAATCAAACTCGCAATCAAAAATAACATAATCATACCTTGAAATCAGTTTAACAAGTGCATCGTTAATTTGTTTTGTAATTGGACAACGGCAATCTTTAGAACCTACCAGCCATGAAACAATAATATCGGTATTATCATCAAGCGGAACAAGAATATCTTCTAATGCCCACTCAATATACTCTTGCTTTGTCATATTTTCGGGTATTCCAGTTTTATATTCATGCTTGCCGCTTCGAATACCGTATATAGTTTGCCTTATATCTTTGCCAAAACTGTGTCCGAGTTCGGCAGTTAAGTCATTATCAAACAACAATATAGTTTTATCGGGATGTTTTTTCTTTATAACTCGCCATAATGCTTTTACTATTGTTGTTTTACCGCTTCCGCTTTTACCTGTAATCGCTATTGAAACTGTCATCAAACTCTCCGACTCAACTATTTTTCTTTATTATAACAGATACAAGAATGTTGTAAATTTATCTGACATTTAAAAATTTATGTACTTGGGGTATAAGCCTTACATTTGAATACTTTTCATTAAACAAATTAAAAATTTTATTTATAATTTCTGTCGGTAAATTCAGCTTTTCACCGTCTGATTTTGGCTGTAAAATCAACGGAATATTAAATTGTTTAACGATATCAACTGTTTTATTTATTTCTTCCTCAGTTATTTTTTCATCAAAAACAACCTTCACAAAAATTTCTTTTTTGTTTTCTTTTGCCACTTCAATAAATTTCTTGTGAATATCAAATAAATCACCGTTTTGAGAGGTTGAATTTAACTTTATATCCATTGAAATAATGTCTGTATATTCAATTATTTCCTCAAGATTTTTGTATAGTGTTCCGTTTGTTTCCAAATAAATTTTATGATTAGAAAGTGGTAGAAACTCTTTCAAAAACTGAACATTTACGAGAGGTTCCCCACCTGTTAAACTTATCGAATGAATATTTTTATATTTAGAAACCTCGTCAGCCAATTCTTGAGGAGTATATGCTTTTAAATTTGTTGAGAAATCAGTATCACAATATGTGCATTTTAAATTGCAACCCGAAAACCTTATAAACAATTGCTTATAACCGATATAAACACCTTCTCCTTGGATAGAGTCAAAAATTTCTTTAATATATGCCTTGTTATCCATTTTGTAAATCTTTCCTTATGTCAGAGGATGAAAGTTTTTGCAACTTATTATACAGTTCTTTTTCTTCATCCGAGAGTTTTTCAGGCAGTTTTATTTGAACAGTTATAATAACATCTCCTCTTTTTGATTTTGAGTTATTATATAGCCCCATTCCGGAAATTTTTAATTTCTGCCCTGATGATGTCATCGGCGGAATTTTAACTTTCAATTTTTCATTAGCAACAGGAATTGTGATTTCCGCTCCCAATACTGCTTCAAACGGAGTAATCGGAAGATTACAGAGAATATTTGCCCCGTCAAATTCAAAATATTTATTTTTTTCAATATGGATAATTAAGTATAAATCTCCGTTTTTACCGCCGTTTAAACATTGGTTTCCCTCTCCTTTTACTCTTACTTTTGAATTTTGAGTAACACCTTTTGGAATTTTCACATTAATTTTCTTTTGAAGAGAGAGTATCCCCGTTCCTTTACACATAGAGCATTGAGCTCCGTTGATAAACTTTCTTCCTCCGCAATTCGGGCATGGTTGAGTGTGCAAAATGTTAACTTTTCTGTTAGTGCCGTTTACGGCTTCAAAACAATTTATTGTTACATCAACATTAATGTCATCACCTTTTATTTGAGGCTTTGTATCCTTTTGAGTTTCATTCTTTGCGTGGAATAAATTTTCAAGAGCTTCATTTATGGATTTTGTAAAAGGTTCAGCTTGTTCAGAATGTGCCTTTGCCTTATTTACATACTCTTTATATTTATTTCTTCTTTGGGTTGTTTCAAAGTCTTTTTTTATTTTCTCTCTGTAAAAACCCCTTAAAACATCATATTTTTTTCTTGAATCTTCATTAATTAAAATGTCATAAGCTTCTTTTATATCTTTAAATTTTTTTACAGCATCAGGTGAAGAATCAACATCAGGGTGATATTTTCTTGCAAGTCTGCGAAATGAGTCTTTTATTTCCTCATTTGTAGCTTCAAAAGTCAATTCTAATATCTTATATAAATCTTTATTATAATAGTTAGCCAAAAATAATATCCTTTACATTAATAATTTTAAGGTAGAGAAAAAAAATATCAATACTGTAACAATTAATATACTTTTAATGAAAAGATTTACTGTTAGAGTATAATAAAATAGTAGTTCAGATTAGACGGGGATATAAAATGGAATTGGAAATAATAAGACAAGAAGATAAAGAAGTTGCAGATTTAATTGAAAAAGAATTAAAAAGACAACAAACCACAATAGAATTAATAGCAAGCGAAAATTTCACTTCAAAAGCTGTAATGGCTGCTTGTGGAAGTGTTTTAACAAATAAATATGCAGAAGGAAAACCGTATAAAAGATTTTATAACGGCTGCGAAAATGTTGATAAAATTGAAGAATTAGCACAAGAAAGAGCAAAAAAATTATTCAATGCCGAGCATGCCAATGTTCAACCACATAGCGGAGCTCAAGCAAATATGGCAGTATTTATGTATGCCGTAAAACCCGGAGATACCGTAATGGGCATGGATTTATCAAACGGAGGACACCTTTCACACGGTTCACCGGTAAACTTCTCGGGGTTATATTTCAACATTGTTTCATACGGTGTTAATGACAACGGTGAAATTGACTATGATAATGTTCGTGAGTTAGCATTAAAACACAAACCTAAATTAATAATTTGCGGTGCAAGCAATTATTCAAAAATTATAGATTTCAAAAAGTTCAAAGAAATAGCTGATGAAGCAGGGGCGTTATTAATGGCTGATATTGCTCACATTGCGGCACTTGTTGCAACGGGTGAACACCCGAGTCCGTTCCCTTATGCTGATTTTGTAACTACAACTACACATAAAACTTTAAGAGGTCCGAGAGGCGGAATTATTATGTGCAAAGAAAAACATGCACAAGGAATTGATAAAGCAGTATTTCCGGGAACTCAAGGAGGACCGTTGGAACATATCATTGCAGGTAAAGCAATTGCCCTAAAAGAAGCATTATCTGATGATTTTAAGGCTTATGCAAAGCAGGTGGTAAAAAATGCAAAAGCTCTTGCAAACTCATTAATGGAAGAGGGTTTAGATATAGTAGGCGGCGGAACTGAAAACCACTTGATGACTTTAGATTTAAGAAAAGTCGGTAAAACAGGTAAAGATGTTGCTAATGTATTAGAATTAATAGGTATTACTGCGAATAAAAATACAGTTCCGAATGACCCTCAAAGTCCTTTTGTTACCAGCGGAGTTCGTCTTGGTTCTCCTGCCGTAACAACAAGAGGTTTCAAAGAAGAAGATATGAAAGAAGTCGGAAAAATCATTGTAGAAGCAGTAAAAATTTCCGATACAAAAGATGAAGATAAAATCAAAGAATTGAGGGCACGTTCTTTGAAATTATGCGAAAAGTACCCGCTATATAAGGATTAATTATGACAATTTTACAATTATCGGAAGCAAACATAATAGGTACTGTTATCGCTTTTATTGTAGGTATATTCTTAGTTCCTCTTATAATTTCATTTTCACAAAAACAAGGGATTATGGATTTACCTAACGAGCGAAAAATTCACTCTCATCCTATTCCGAGATTAGGTGGAGTTGCAATTTGGATATGTACCGTAATATCTTTCTTTGCTTTAATAATATTAAGCTATTATCCTCACCGTTCTTTACTGTCAGGTCTTTTACTCGGAGGTTCTTTAATGTTTCTGCTCGGGTTGGTTGATGATATATACGGGCTAGGGGCAAAGTTTAAATTTGTTATACAGCTCTCTATTGCAACAATAGTATTTTTATTGGGTGTAAAAATAGATTCGGCATATATTCCAACAATAGGTTTGGTTCATATACCGGCTATTGTTTCTTATATATTAACTGTCGGCTGGCTTGCAGGAATCAGTAATGCCGTTAATTTTATTGACGGAGTTGACGGGCTTGCAGGGTCTGTAATTTCAATAAGCTCGGTTACTATCGGATTAATATCATTGACTTTGGTACCATCTGATATTGTAATAAGTTTAATTGCTTTTATCTTAGCAGGGTCAATGCTTGGATTTTTAACATATAATTTTCATCCGGCAAAAATATTTATGGGCGATTCAGGTGCTTTATTTGCAGGATTTTTACTTGCAGCACTATCAATTATGTATTCAATGAAAACTGCCGACTGCAAAATGTATGTTCCTCTTTTAATATTAGCCGTTCCTCTTTTAGATATAACTTTTTCATCTACAAGAAGAATTTTAAAAGGAACATCTCCATTTGTAGCAGACGCAGAACACATTCATCATAAATTGTTAAAACTCGGGTTATCTCAAAATAAAGCTGTGTTGGTTGTTGTTGCATTTTCTACTTTAATGGGTTGGCTTGCAACATATATTGTTTCTTCCGATACTACAAAATATTTTATATATGCCGTTGTGTTATCTGTTATAATGATAATCCTTAACAGGCATGCCAAATTTGGCGAAGCAAATGAAAAAGAAGAATAAAGGGTTTATAATATGTCAGTCAGAAAGATTGTAAAATACGGAACACCGTCTTTAAGAGAAAAATCAAAAGATGTTTATAAGATATCAAAAAAAATTCAACAACTCGTTGATGATTTGTATGACACAATGTATGCGACAAACGGAGTTGGTCTAGCTGCTCCGCAGGTTGGGGAAAATGTTAGAGTATTTGTTGTTGACGTAGGAACTGATCCTAAAACAATGAATCCTATTACTTTTATCAACCCTAAAATCATAAAAAAAGAGGGTGCTGTTAATTCTTATGAGGGTTGCTTGAGTTTCCCCGATGTTTATACAAACGTAAGAAGATACAGTTATGTAAAAATTAAAGCGTTAAATATAAAAGGTCGTCCGTTTGTTATGGAAGTAAAAGATGGTACTTTATTGGCAAGAGCCATTCAACATGAATTTGACCACTTGGACGGTATTTTGTTCATTGACCATTGCAGAAACAGATTTGACGCTGATAAAGCATTAAAAGAAAAAGGATTAAATCCTGTTGAAGATAAATATTTACTTGAAGAACCTGCTTTAGAAGAAGCAATCCAAAGTCAACCGATTGTTGAGGAGAAAAAAGTTGATTAGAATTGTTTACATGGGAACTCCCGAAATAGCGGTAAAAAGCCTTGAAAGATTGAATAAAAAAGAAAATATTGAGGTTTTGGCGGTTGTAACTCAACCCGACAGACCAAAAGGCAGGGGAAATAAATTGACTCCGCCGCCTGTTAAAGTTTTTGCGACGGGAAATAATATCGAATGTTTTCAAACAGAAAGAATAAGCAAGGATGTTGAATTACTTGCGAAGTTAAAAGATATGAAACCTGATTTCTTTATAACTTTTGCATTTGGGCAAATTCTTTCTCAAGAGGTTTTGGATATACCGAAGTTTTCAACAATAAATTTGCATGCCTCATTGCTTCCTAAATATAGAGGAGCAAACCCTATTCAACGTTGTATTTACAACGGAGATAAAAAAACAGGAATAACAACAATGTTGACGGTTTTAGAGCTTGATGCAGGAGATATCTGTAAAACTGATGAAATCACAATTACAGATACAATGACAGATATTGAATTAAGAGAAATTATAAGTGAAAAATCCCCTCAATTACTTGTTGATACAATATTAGGACTTTATAACGGCAGTTTAAAACCGCAAAAACAACCTGATAAAGGAGTAACCATTGCGAAGAAATTCCAAAAACAAGACGGTTTAATTGATTGGAACAGAAGTGCAACTGAAATTCATAATCAAATTCGCTCTATGGTTGAATTTCCGACTGCATACACTTCCTATTGCGGAAAAATGCTTAAAATAATTTCATCTTCGGTTGTTTCAACATGTACAAAATCGGCGGGAGAAGTTGTAAACATAACAAAAAAAGGAATTGAAGTTTCTACGGGAAACGGAACAATATTAATAGAGAAAGTAAAACCTGAAAGCAAAGGTGTAATGAACGCTTTTGACTTTGTAAACGGTGCTAAGGTTAAGGTTGGAGATAAATTAGGATGTTAACAATGTATCAAAGAGGTGTTAGGGGAGCTACAACACTTGAGCGTAACACAGTGGAAAATTTAAAAGAAGTAGTAGTTGAACTATTAACTGAAATGAAGAAAAGAAACAACTATGACGAGAAAGATATTGCAAGCGTGTTCTTTTCTTTGACAGATGATATTGATTGCGTTCATCCTGCTAAAATTGCAAGAGAAGTTTTCCCCGAGTGGAAATATGTTCCGATGATGTGCTATAACGAGATGAGAATTAAAAATTCATTAACAATGTGTTTAAGAGTTCTTGTTAACATAAATACAAATCTTGAACAAAAAGATATACATCATGTATATTTGAGAAGTGCAGAAAAATTAAGAGAAGATTTAAAATAAGTTATGAAAATATTAATTGTAGGTACTGATTTAAATTCTGTTTTATTGGCGAAGTATATTTATCTTCAAAATAACAGTCATGATATTTATATTACGTCAGGAGAAACAGGGAAATCGGATTTCTACACAAATATAAATATTAAAGATAACGATATTAATTCTCTTATGGAGTTTGTAAAATATAATGCCATAGAGTTTACGATTGTTCTATCTCAATTAGCAATAATAAACGGAATAGCAAATGCATTTAAACAAGAGGGATTTCCCGTATTTGCTCCGTTTGCGAATTCTGCAAGAATAACTTTCTTTAACAGTATTGCGAAAAAGATAATGTACAAATTAAAAATTCCGACTCCTAAGTTTGGCATTTTTGACCGTGAAAATATAGCATTGGATTATGCAAGAAGCTCAAAATTTCCTATTGTTTTAGAGAATGATTTTACTTTAACAGAAAGAATTTCGGATAAATATAATTATTTTTCTAAGGCAAAAGAGGGCATTCAGAGGATATTTGAAAATGACAACGAAAAAATTGTCATTGAAAGTTATATAGATGAAGAGCCGTTGTATTTGTATTTTATTACGGACGGGTACAACGCTCTTCCTTTAATTTCAGTTGAGCGTTTATCAGGCGAAAATTATACGTCAGCGGTTGCACCGACGCAAAAAATAGAAAGAAATATTGTTGTAAACATTTTAAAAAGAGCGATATATCCGATTATTGATGACATAGCAAAATTCTCGGACGGATATACAGGCATAATAGGGATGAAGTTAAAAATCAGTAACGGAAACTTTTATATTTTAGAATTTTATAACGGTTTTCAATTCTATGATTTTCAAGCATTCTTATCAGTTTTAAACGAGAATTTATTAAATTTATTATATTCTTGTGCAACCGGCAGTCTTGCAGACGATTACAACCATGTGGATTTAAAAGATAAATTTTCATATACGCTTGCAATTGCAAAGAAAAATATAAAAAATTCGGAGATTATAAATGCGGACGGAGAATTTTTTGAAAGCGAAGATGAATTCAAAAAAATCTATACTGCAACCGCTTTAACAATAAATTTTGCAAAAAATAAGATTTTTGAATCGGTTGAAAATAATATAGACTCCGATTTATATAACAGAATTACACAAACAGATAAAAAGAAAGAAGCGGCACTTTGAGCAGAAAAGAAAAAGATACGAGAGTTTGCAGTGTTTGCAAATGTAAAAAAAACAAGTCTGAATTAATCAGAATAACTAAAGACTTTAAAACAGGCGAATACAAACTAAATCTTAACAATGAAGTGCAAGGTCGTTCTTTATACTTGTGCAAAGATGAAAACTGTTTAAAATTAGCATTAAAAAAAAAGAGAATTACTCCCGAAATGAAGTCCGAAGCTGAAAAAGCTCTGTAATTTTAACAATATTTCCGTTTATTTATTACTTAAATATTAAGAAAGAGCAAGATACTGTACTTAATAGTATGCTTGTGGTACAAATATAATATGGTTGTATAATAAAACGGGATATTAATTAATGACAGTTGAAAATAAAAGAGTATATGAATTAGCAAAAGAATACGGAATGGCAAACAAGGACTTTATTGAGTACCTTGATACGAAACTTAATATAAAAATAAAATCGCATTCAAGCAACTTAACACCTGCTCAAATAGAGAAGATTAAAAAGTCTTTTGAAAAGCCGAAATCCACAGAACCGGAAAAAAAACCGAAAGCATTTATTATAAAAAAGGCAAAAGCTCCTGCTAAAGAAGAAACCCCGAAACAAGAGCCTGTTAAAAAAGCGGAAGAAGTAAAAAAAGTTAAAGAAACTGTCATCTTTGAAAAGAAACAAGAACCAAAACCCGTAGAAAAAGTTGTACAACCGATAAAAGAAGATGGAAAAGTTGAAGGGAAAGTTCCCGTTGAAGAAAAGCCGCAATCGATTTCTCAAATACGTTCTTTGTTAGAATATAATAACAGAAACAGTCAAAAAAGACGGCAAGAGATGATGGCTGCTGCAAACAGACAAAGACAACAAGAAAACGAAAAACAAAAGAAAATTCAAGCTCAAAAACAAAATTCGAAGTTCCCGCCCAGAGGGGAACATCCTGACAGACAAGACAGCCCTCAACATCCGGACAGACCTGATAGGAAACCGTTTGATAAACAAAGAGGAGAAAGACCTCAACGTCAGAATGATGAAAACAGAGAGAAACCTGATAAACCGTCATTTAACAAAAAGCCTATCCAACACCACATAATTCCGCAAGATATTTATGACGGAAAATCAGCTCAAGGCGGTGCATACAAGAAAAAAGCCAATCCGAAAGATAAGAAAAAACAATATAAAAACAAGGAAGAAGAACAAGAGTTAATCAGTTTAGAAAAAGCAATTTCACAAAAACACAAGAAAAAGACAAAAGAAAGCGGAGAAGTTGAAGCTATTACTCAAGTTGTTATTAATCAACCTTTAACAGTCGGTGAATTAGCTGAAAAAATCGGTAAAACACCTGCTGATATCGTAAAATTCCTTATGATGCAAGGTATTTTAACAACCGTAAACCAAGTTATAGATATCAATACACAAAAGAAAGTTTGCGAAAACTTTGAAATCGAAGTTCTTAATGAAGACTTAAACGAGTATATAGAACAAGAGCTTGAAAAAGAAGAAAAAGAAAAAGCTATCAAAAATGTTGATGAATCACTTCTTGAAACAAAAGCTCCTGTTGTTAGTATTATGGGACACGTTGACCACGGTAAAACTACATTGTTAGATTCAATTCGTGCTTCAAAACACAAAATTGTAGCAACGGAAGTCGGCGGTATTACTCAATCAATCGGTGCATATACAGTTTATCTTGAAGATAATAAAGACAAAAAAATTGTATTCATTGATACTCCGGGGCACGAAGCCTTTACGGAAATGAGAGCCAGAGGTGCAAAGGCTACAGATATTGCAATCTTAGTAGTTGCAGCTGATGACGGTATCATGCCTCAAACAATTGAAGCTATTAACCACGCAAGAGCAGCTGAAGTACCTATTATCGTAGCCGTTAACAAAATTGATAAGCCGAGTGCGGATCCTGATAAAATATTACAACAATTAACCGAATACGGTTTGGTACCGGAAGCATGGGGCGGCGATACAGTATGTGTTAAAGTAAGTGCTTTACAAGGTACAGGTATTGATGAACTTCTTGAATATATCTTGTTGTTAGCAGAAGTTCAAAACCTGAGAGCAAATAAATCGGCAAGAGCAACGGGTGTTGTAATTGAAGCAAAACTTGATAAAGGAAAAGGTCCTGTTGCAACATTACTTGTTCAAAACGGAACTCTTCACACAGGGGATTGTTTTGTAGTCGGTTCCGTTTGCGGTAAAGTCAGAGCTTTGTTATCCGACTCCGGAGAGAGAATAAAAGAAGCGGGTCCATCTACTCCTGTTGAAATTTTAGGCTTAACAGAAGTACCTCAAGCCGGTGATACTTTTGAAGCAGTAGAAAACGAAAAAGTTATGAGAACTATCTGCCAAGAAAGAAAAGAAAAAGAAAGAACATCAAAACTTGATGCAATGAAACCTGCTCACATCAGAAATGAACAAGTCGGCAACGGTGATGAAAATATTAAACACCTAAACCTAATTATTAAAGCAAATACCCATGGGGCGGCAGAAGCGGTATCTCAAGGCGTATCTCAGCTTGAATCAAAAGAAATTATCACAAAAATTGTTCACGTTGGAGTCGGTGATATATCGGAAGCGGACGTTATGCTGGCAAGTGCAAGTAATGCAATCATTTTGGGTTTCTCCGTAAAAGAAGATACAAATGCACAAATAGCTGCTGAAAAAGAGGGTATTACAATTAAGAAATATAATATCATCTACCAAGTATTGGAAGATTTAGAGCAAACAATGTTGAACTTGTTGCAGCCAGAAATTAAAGAAATTGCATTAGGTCAAGCAGAAGTAAGACAAGTATTTACGGTCGGAAAGACAAACAAAATTGCAGGTTGTTATGTAACCGAAGGTAAAATCGCAAGAAATAAAACAGCAATTGTTGAAAGAAACGGTGTTGAAATCTTTAAAGGTCAAATTGATCAATTGAAGAGATTTAAAGATGACGTTAAAGAAGTTGCACAAGGTTTTGAATGCGGTATTTCTTTTGATAAATTTAATGATATTAAAGAAGGTGATATTATTAAAGTTTCAACAACCGAAGAAATTGAAAGACAAGTATTAGTATAGTTGACGGAGAAAGTATGTCTTTAAGAAACGAACGTATCAGAAAAACTTTAATGAAAGAAATTGCGGATATTATCCAAAAGGACTTGAAAGATTCAAGAATACATGGTGTTGTATCTATTACAGATATAGAACTTGCACATGATAATTCTTTTGCAAAGGTATATTATTCCGTTTTAGCGGCTGATGCAGACAAAGAAAAAACAATACAAGCAATTACCGATAATACTCCAAAAATCAGATATGAAGTAGGAAGAAGAATTCGTTTGAGATTAACTCCCGAATTAAGATTTATTCCCGATGATTCACTCGAAAGGGGTACTCACGTTATTGATTTGATTAATAAAATTTCCAGAGGCGAAATATAAACTTAATGTTTGGCTTTTTAAATATAAATAAACCAAAGGGTATAACTTCTCATAAGGTTATCTCTGTTTTACGTAAAATTACAGGGATAAAACAAATCGGGCATGCCGGGACGTTAGATCCGATTGCATCAGGAGTTTTACCGGTTGCTATCGGCAAGGCTTCAAAATTAATAGATTATTTGCCAACAGATAAAAGTTATCTGGTTTCAATGTTCTTAGGTAAAATTTCTGATACTTATGACACAGAAGGGGTTGTGGAAGATACATGTTTTAGGAGAATTGAACTTAGCGAAATTGAAAATATTTTAGATGAATTTAGAGGAGATATTACGCAAATTCCGCCTGCTTATTCGGCAGTTCACTATAACGGGAAAAGACTTTATGAACTGGCAAGAGCAGGAAAAATTCCTGAGGATATTCCGTCAAGAAGAATTTGTGTCTATAAAAATGAAATAATTTCTTTTGATTACGAGAAACAGATTTTAAAACTTAATATTTCATGCTCTAAAGGAACGTACATCAGAACAATTGTAAATGACCTCGGACAAAAGTTAGGCTCAGGAGCTGTTATGTTTGAACTTATAAGAACTATGAGTGCAGATATGGCAATAGATAATGCTATTGATTCAGATGAAAATTTAGAAAAATGTTTTATAGAACAAAACTTGATTTCTCCTTTAAATTTAATTAAATTACCAGTTATTGAGTTAAATGACGAAACTTATAAAAAAGTTTTAAACGGTAATAAATTTAAAAATAATTATAATTTAAGCGGCGAAATTTTTCTTATGAAAAATAAAAATATTATTGCAATAGCAATTGCTCAAGATGATTTTATTCAGCCAAAGAAGGTGTTACTATGAAAAAATTATTATTAATATTCTCATTTTTACTTATGTTACCTTGTTTTGGAACTACTCAAAATGATATAGTTTGCCCATACAAAAGTTTAAAAATAATGGATAATGAATCTGTATTAAATAGAATTACGGGTTTAAGTTTTTTATCGAAAAAAATAGTTGAAACAGCAATTCAAAAAGAAATAAAAAGAGAAACAGGTTTTAATATTGATGCAAGTATTAACCTTTTCTCCATAAAAGCATTAAAAAAAGGAGAATTTAAAGAATTAAAATTAAAGGGCAAAAATCTTCATTACGAATCTTTTAGTTTGGCAGGTTTTGAAGCACAGACAATTTGTCCTTATAATAAAGTGGTATTAAAAGATAACAAAATATATTATCCTCAAGATATGTATATGAAATTTAAAGGGGAAATAAATAACCAAGATATCCAAAATGTTATAAATTCAGAGGAATTTAAAACTGCTGTTTCAAAAGTATCTTTAAAAGTTTTTGGCATAAAAGGAGCAAGTATATTGCCTCCAAAAATCGAAATAAAGCAGGGGTTTGTATTTTTTGATGTTCCTATTCAAACTTTATTTTTAAAGAAACCTATTGATATAAAAATGTATTCTGAAATCGGGGTTAAAAACAATAAAATAGAATTAAAAAATATAAATGTCGGAGATTCTACAGATAGTGCATTTAACGATATAATAAAACCTGCCTTAAATGTCATTAATCCGTTTCTTTATAACGTTAATTCGGCAAACAACAAGTATAGTAAATTATCGGTTACAAAAGCACAAATATCTGATAATATAATTAATATAGAGGGTATAGTTACAGTTAAGAAAAATTACGGTGGGGCAGAGTGAATAACTTTTCAAAGATAGTAATAATATTATTAATAGTTTTAACTTTTTTCTTTGTTAAAGATGAGTTTGGAAGTAACATAGATGAAATGTTGTCCTCAATCAAAGGTTTTGACGGCATTAATATAAATTTAGGTCAAAATGATAACGAAACAAAAACTGAGGGAACAGAACAAGTAAAAACTCCTACGGAAGTTCCTACTAAAGCAGAAGAACCTGCAAAAGAAAAGGAAAGTGTAACCGTTTATTTCTTAGCATTGGATTCAAACGATAATGGTATTTATAAAAAAGTTGTGAGAGAAGTTCCTCAAAATGAGGATAAACTTGATTTTGCAATAAAAGAACTTTTAAAAGGTCCTAATTTGGTAGAAAAATCAATGGGAGCATACAGTGAAATCCCTAAAGAAACAAAATTATTAGGAATTAAACACAAAGGGAATAAAGTTATTATTGATTTTAGTTCCGATTTTCAGTATGGCGGAGGAACAGACAGTGTTTATTCAAGAATGATGCAATTAATTAAAACTTCACTTAATAATACAGATAAAAAAAGTGTCTATTTATATTTAGACGGGAAACAAATTAATTTTATAGGCGGTGAAGGTATTATGATTACGCAGCCTTTAAATGAAAATTCTCTTGATATGTAAATCAGAAAATATGTTAGACTAAATCCAAACAAAATGTCTTATAATATATTTGAACAGTTATACACATTGGAGAATAAATAATGAATAACAATGAGAATGTGTTATTATCAATACAAAATATACAAATATATAAATCATCAGACGGGACATTTTGTGTAAATCTGAAATTAAGTCCTGATATTAACATCGAAGAAAAGAAGAAAAATAAATCAAAATTAACACAACGAGAAAAAGAAATATTAAAAGAATTAATTTCAGGCAAAAATAACTTAGAAATAGCCGAAGATTTAATAATCAGTGTTCATACAGTGAAAGCACATATCTCAAACATATTTGAAAAATTAGAAGTAACAGACAGAGTTCAAGCTGTTGTTAAAGCTATTTCCGAAAATCTTATCGATGTTGATTACAAATACAAAGATATGTGGTAAAATTATCTTATAAAAATTAAAAGGGAAATGACATTGTTTGAAAAATTCACGGAAAAAGCAATAGAAGCGGTAAAAACAGCACAAATTTATGCAATTGAGTTTAATCATGAAAAAATTTACCCCGAACATTTGCTTCTTGCTCTTTTAAATGATTCAAACAGTATTATTGTTAAAACATTTTCTGTTTATAAAATAAAAATTGCAGATTTAAAAAAAGAAATTATAACTTTACTTAATTCAAGGGCAGTTGTTAAACCTGTTGAATTTGTAGTATTTAGTGATTCATCAAAAGATATTTTTGAAAGAACTCTTTATATTGCTAAAACACTTGGAAATTCTTATGTAAAACCGGAACACTTATTCCTTGCTATTTGGGATTATCCAAAGTTAGAACTCACAAAGGTTTTGACTGATAAAGGAATTGATGTCGCAAAATTAAAGGATATGTTTTACAGTGTATTTTCTAATAACAAACCCAAACGAGTAAAACACCCTGAAGCAGTTGAAAAAAGAAGACGAGTCGATAAAAGCGACAGTATTATTTCAATTATAGAAAGTTCAGACAGTGATAAAATTTTCGACAGGGCTATCGCAAAATTATCAACATCTGATTATGAAATTTTAGGTACAGAGCAAATTATGCAGTCAATTTTGGAAGATGAAAATTCTGACGCAACTAAAATATTGGCTGATTTTGGAGTTACTGCGGAAAGTTTTTCTAAAAAATTAGCGGAAGTTTCTTCCCGCCAAGCAGAATTTGGAGATAAACAAATTATTTTCACTCCTAATGCTCTAAAAGCATTAATGATTGCTCTTGATATCGTTAGAGAAGAAGGTACAGCCTCTATTCTTCCCGAGCATATTATTTTAGGTTTATTAAAAGCTAAAAAAGGTATAGCTTATAATATATTAAAAAAGTTCAATGTAAATGAGTATTTACTTGAAGAAAAAATATTACAGCCGATAGAAAAACAAAAGAACGAAACATTATACATTATGCGATTGGCAAAACAAGAAGCCAGAAGAATCGGTTATAGTGTTGTTGGCAGTGAATTGATTCTTTTGGGAATTGTTCTGGAAGCAAATTCGCTTGCAGCACATGTGTTAAAAGACTTGGGTGTTACGGTGCGTGATGCTCGTGATGTAATTGAAGATTTAATCGGCATTAATGATGATTATTCAGCAAGTGAAATAACTTTCAGCCAAAGAGCAAAATTAATTTTAGAAGATGCATGGAATATAGCGAAAGCACAAAATAAAACAAAAACTACTGCAGATGACTTGTTGATTGCAATTTGTAATCAGCCGGATTCGTTTGCAATGAAAGCATTAAGTAAATTAGGGGTTGATGCTCTTGAAATCAGACAGGGAATTAAAAATAGGCTTGAAGGCTACAAAATTTGAACTTCTTGTACCGGCTAACAATAAAGATATAGCAATTAAAGCAATAAAAGCAGGGGCAGACGCTGTTTATATCGGTTACTCAAAGTACGGGGCCAGAATGCAAGCCGGCAATTCAATGGCTGATTTGATTGAACTTGTTGAGTTCGCTCACCAATACAGAGTAAAAGTTTATGTTGCTCTTAACACGATTTTAAAAGATGACGAAATAAAAAATGTTGAAAATTTGATTTGGCATTTATATTCAATTAAAGTTGACGGAATTATTGTTCAGGATATGGGAATATTAGAACTAAATCTTCCGCCTATACAGTTGAATGCAAGCACACAATGTAATAATAATTCATTGGAGAAAATTAAATTTCTTGAAAAAACAGGATTTAAGAGAGTTATTTTGCCAAGGGAAATAACTCTCACTGAAATCAAGGAAATAAGACGAAATACTAATATCGAACTTGAATGCTTTATTCATGGTGCTTTGTGCGTATCATACAGCGGGCAGTGTTATTTAAGTTATGCTATAGGCAAAAGGAGTGCAAATAGAGGGGAATGTGCTCAACCTTGCCGTAAAAAGTATTCATTGAAAGATGCTGACGGAAAATTCATATTAAAAGATAAATACATTTTAAGTTTAAAAGATTTTAATTTATCAGAAAGATTAGAAGATTTAATTCTTGCAGGCGTAACCTCTTTTAAAATAGAAGGCAGATTAAAAAATGAAACCTATGTTGTTAATACAACAGCATACTATAGAAACATAATTGATAAAATATTAGAAAATTATGATTTAAAACGCTCTTCCGTCGGGTATTCCGAAACTGAATTTGAGCCAAACTTATATAAAACCTTCAACCGAGGTTACACTGATTTCAATATTACTGGAACAAAAAAAGATTTATCAACAATGACTTATAATTCTTCTCTTGGGGAATTCATAGGCGTTGTTCAAAATGTTAAAAAGAATTATTTTTCAATGAATACAAATGTTCTAAATAATGGGGACGGCATTTGCTTCTTTGATGAAAATAAAGAACTAAAAGGTACCAATATCAATAAAACAGACGGAAATATAATATACCCCGCATCAATAAAAGGCATTAAGGCAGGATTAAAAATATACAGGAATTATAATAAAGAGTTTGATGACAAAATAAAAACCTTTGATATAGTAAGAAAAATCCCCGTAAATATGAGAATGACAGAGTCAGACAATTATTATATATTCTTTTTAACTGACGGAGAACGCAATACGGCAACATACTTAGATCATAAGAATTTTGAAGTTGCGATTAATCAAGAAAAAGCACTCAAAACAATTGAAATACAACTCTCAAAATCAGGTAATACCGAGTTTGAAATAGAAGAATGTGAAATTGAAGTTGATACAATTCCATTTATTAAGGTTTCAAAAATAAACGAGATAAGACGGAATTTAACAGATAAATTACGAGAAATCAGAAGAAAAAATTACAAATACGAAAAAAGAAAAAATAAAATTTGGGTAACTGATTACCCAATAAAAGAGCTAGACTACAAAGCAAATATCTTTAATGATAAAGCACAAACCTTTTATGAGAAAAGAGGCTGCAATGTTAAAGAAAGAGCATTGGAGAGTCAAAAAAATACATCTTGCCGTGAAGTTATGGTTTCAAAATATTGTATTAAAAACCAATTGGGGTTATGTTCAAAGCAAACACATGTAAAAAAATATGCTGAACCTTACGTCTTAATAGACGAATTCAACAAGGAGTACCTTGTTGAATTCAATTGTAAGGACTGTGTTATGAAATTGAAAACTGTTGATTAAGCTCTTTTTAATGATGAATAAGCCGGATTGTTAGCGATTAAACCTTCGATAGAAGTCATTTGGTTGCCGTCTTTAGCATATAATTTTGATAAGTAGTTTAATCTTTTTACTAATTTAGAATCACTTATTTTTAATGAAGGATTAACTTGTGTGAAAGCTACCCAGGTTTGAACTTCACAAGTCCAAGCTCTAACTTCTTCATCATAAGTTTTTGTATTAGCGTGATGAACGCTTTCGTGAGCAATTAAGCAAGCGATTGCTTCAACCGGAGCCGTTTTATAGTTTGAGCTGATTAAGATAACCAATTTGCCGTCAGATGTTTTTGCTGTAACTGCTTCACAAGTTCCGTAACCTAATGCGGCTAAATCTCTGAACAATATTCTGATTGGTTGATTTGTTGAATTTTGACCTTGTATAACATTTAAAACTCTTCTGTTATCCATAGCTTCTAATCTGTTTAACGCTTCAGTCAATACCGGTTGTTTTGTGTTTGCTGTAAAGTCAGAAGCGTTAGCTATGTTTGCAACACTCAATAATACCATTGTGCATATCAGCACGAACAACTTATTCATAAATTTCATAACAGAGAATCCTTCGAGAACAACTATCTTTTACATCTAATTAAAACGAATTGTTTTAACCTTACGAAGTACTTATCGTCATCACGAAATGAGAACTTTAATTTTTAGTTTAAAATTTTAATTTTTTCGTTACAAAACTTAAAATTCAATAATCCACAAAAAATGAAAAACTTTGTGTTTATTAATTTACAAACAATTTTTTGTTTATTGTATAATTCAAAACAAGGAGTAAACATGTTTGATATAGGAATTATAGGTGCAGGCCCTGCCGGATATTCTGCAGCAATCAGAGCAAGCCAATTAGGCTTAAAAGCAGTTTTATTTGAAAAAGAATTTGTAGGCGGAACTTGCCTTAACAGAGGATGTATTCCTACAAAAACAATACTGCATTCCGTTAATGTATATTCGCAGATGAAAAATGCAAATAAATTAGGTGTTTTGGCTGACAATGTTTCTTTTAACTTTGCAAAAATCCAAGAAAGACAAAAATCTGTAAGTGAAAAAATACGCAAAAATCTTTTTAATTTAATAAAAAGTTATGGTGTTGAAATAGTTGAAAGCGTTGCTTCTATTGAAGATGAACATCATATAGTTGCAAATAATAATTCGTATGAAGTTAAAAATATAATTATTGCAACAGGCTCAAAGCCAAATAATATAAAGTTTAACGGAAATTATGAAAATGATTTTGTTAAAAATTCCGATGATATTTTGAACTTAACAGAATTACCCAAAAGTGTTTTGATAGTTGGTTCAGGTGCCATTGGTGCAGAGTGGACAAGAATATTTTCTGCATTGGGAGTAAAAGTTATAGTTGTTGATATGGCAGAAAAACTTATTCCGAGTGCTGATACAGATGTATCTGACAGGGTTGCAAGGTTGTTTAAAAGAAATCGAATTGAGTTTTACACTTCAACAACAATCTCTTCAATAGAAAATAAAACCGTAAAACTCTCTAATGATAAAACTTTTGAGGTTGATTTTGTAATGCTTGGAGCAGGCAGACTTCCTGTTCTTGATTTTGGAAAAATATCTTCATCTTTAAAAATAGAAAAATATATAGTTTCAGATAAAAATTTTAAGACAAATTATGAAAATATTTATGCTATAGGAGATGTAAACGGGACTTCAATGCTTGCACATAGTGCGGTTAAACAAGCAGAAGAAGTTATTGATTATATACTGGAACATAAAAATTGTTCTTTTGACAAAAATCTTGTACCGTCTGTTATATACGGGACTCCTGAAATAGCCCGGATAGGTAAGACGGAATTTGAACTTCAAAAAGATAATATTGAATATAAGAAATCTGTTTTTCCTGTGAGTGCTTTAGGAAAAGCATACGCAGAAGATAAAATAGAAGGATTTATCAAAATTCTTGCAACTGATACTCAAATATTAGGTGCTCACATAATATCAGAAGAAGCGAGTGCTTTAATTCAACAGATAGCAATTGCAATGAATAATAATATATTGCCTAAAGATATGCTTAAAGTTATATATGCCCACCCGACATACTCGGAAGGTGTTTCAGAAGCAATTGCAGGGCTTTATAAATTAGCTTTAAATTTACCGAAACAATAACAGAAAAGAGAAAAATATGAGTAACGTAAGGACAAAAACAAAAATAGTTGCAACACTAGGTCCATCCAGCAGTGATTACGACACAATTAAAAAATTAATAGAAGCCGGCGTTTCTATGTTTAGAATTAATACTTCGCACGGAAGTAAAGAAGAACATGCCGAAAAAATTAAAATAATAAGACAATTAACCTCGGAAATGGGCTTATATATTCCGATTATGATTGATTTACAAGGTCCTAAAATCAGAGTAGGAGAACTTTCTAAACCTATTGAAATTAAAAAAGGTGAAACAATAATTCTCCAACACATGCAAAAAGAACAAGACGGAATTATTCCTGTTGACTATTCAGGTATTGCAAATGACGTAAAAGCAGGCGAGAGAATTCTTCTTGATGACGGAAAAGTAGGGCTTAGAGTTGTTAAAATTTCAGACAAAAAAGTTTATGCAACAGTAGAACACGGAAGTTTAATTAAAGCAAGAAAAGGCATTAATATTCCTTGTGCACAAGCAAGTCTTGATTCTGTAACCAAAAGAGATAAGGAATATATTAAATTTGCTCTTGAACAAGAAGCTGATTACCTTGCACTTTCTTTTGTCAGAAAAGCAGAAGATGTTCAATGTGCAAGATATTATATGAAAGCGTACGGGGATATAGAAATTCCGTTGATTGCAAAAATTGAAAAGCCTCAAGCGGTTGATAATCTTGAAGAAATCTTAAAAGTTGCAGATGGAATTATGGTTGCAAGAGGTGATTTGGGAATAGAAATGTCCCCTCAAGAAGTGCCGATTGCTCAAAAAAGAATTATTAAATTGACTAATATTCACAAGAAACCCTGCATTGTCGCAACTCAAATGCTTGAGTCTATGATGGAAGAACCAATTCCGACAAGAGCAGAAGCCAGTGACGTAGCAAATGCAATATATGACGGAACTGATGCCATTATGTTGTCAGGAGAAACTGCAGCAGGTGAATACCCTGTTGAAGCGGTTAAAATGATGACATTGATTTCTCAAGCTGTTGAAAACAGCCAATTTTTGCACACAGACTACGATGTTGATTTGATATCTGAACTAAATTCTGTTTCGCAAGCAATCTCAGGCAGTTCTGTAAATATAGCAAAAAAATTAGGGGCAAAAGGTATTTTGATATTTACGGAAAAAGGATATACTCCGCCGATTATATCAAAATTAAAACCGTCAGTACCGATTATTGTTGTTACTAACTGTGAAAAAACAGCAAGAAAATTAAATCTGTATTGGGGAATTTTCTCTTATGTTGCTAAAGAATGTACAGGGGTTTTGGATGAAGCATTATTTAACAGAATAGATGAATTGCTTATGCAACGTGTACAATTTAAAAAAGGAGATGACATTGTTATTGTAAACTCAGTTCCTAAAATAATGTCTGGAACAATAAATACAATAAGAGTTCACAAAATAGGCGAAACGCAATAATTATTATTTCATAAAAAAGTAACTGCAACCTATGTTGCAGTTTTCTTTTTACCCAATACAAAATCATTATCTCTAAGTTTTTCAAAGTCAGGATTTCTTATTTCTTTTATTGTATATTTCCCGCCATTGTCTTTATAGTCTTTATCTGCAAATTTTTTATCTGAAAAAATAATTCCATCATAATATTTTAGCCCAAAATGAGAATAAAATTCACAAAACGGAACTACTTTTATTATTTTATTTTCCATCTCATCTGAAAGTTTTGGATTCTTTGCCACTAATCCATCTGTTAATATAAATGAATTATAATAATATACTGAACTATTTATTATTTCTTTGTCCAATATTGCCGGTCTGTTTTGAAGGTTAGCCAACCTTATCGCTTTTTCAAATTTATAAAATGATATTCTTTTATAAAATAAATCATTAAATATATAGTATTTGTAATATTTTATATCATATAACCCCATTATAATAGAGATACATGCAATAATAATTGTAATGAAGTATTCCTTTATTAAGTTAAATCTCAAGATTAAATTTAATAATATGAAATTAAATATCCATAGCAAAGAGGAAAGAAGTGCGTTTAAATCCTGATGTGCAACCCAGAAATTCTTCCCTGGATCTGCCCCAAAAAAAGTTTGTCCAAGAACTATTAATGAAGCAAAAAAGAAAAGAATCCCAATCAAAAAGCAATATATTGTTGAAATATATTCTTTTACAATTCTTTTATCGGAAAGTTTTATAAGCAATACGACTGATTGTAATATTATCAGTAAAAATTCAACTATATGATTTATAAAGACAAACTTTATATAATCTATAGAAAAATCCTTTAAGTTAACTATTATATTTGCAAAATAATTAATTTCCGAACTTTTTCTTGTATATGTTCCGGTTAAAACAAGTATCAGTACCCCACAGATAGAGAGAATAAGTGTTAATATATATGGATTAGGAATTTTTCTTTTTCTAATAAGCGAAATTAATATATATAAAATTGTCCCCGCAGGAATTGCTATACTTAATGTTTCACTTGTAATGCAACAAAGCAAGCAGAAAGTAGAAACCAATATTTTATTTTTTATTGTATTATCTTCTAAACTTTTTAGAAAATAATACATAAAGACAGAAAATAAGAAAACCGGCATTGTTACCCTAAATATTCCGTCATAATTAAAAAATAAGTATGGATTAATAGTAAAACAAGCAAAAAATATTGTTGTTGCAAATATAAAACATAACGGAACAATATAATTTTTTCTTCTTTTAATAAATAAAAGTTTTGAAAAGAAATAAATAAATATTAAAAATATACCGCTTTGAATATAACTAAAATATTCACCTTTGAAAGCAGACGGATGCATTCCGATTTTTAACGGGATATATGATCCGAACAACCTGTTTAAAAATGATGCTATATGGTTTCCGTTTTCAGACTTAAAAAAGATGTTATTATTATCATCAAGTATTGCATACCACAAATCATCATGAAATATAAACGAAAAGCTAAACATATATCTGAATAAAAAGAACAACGCAACCACAATAAAAAACATTGCAATCCCTATTGCATTTTTTTTCAAAAAGGTCAATGTATTTTGCATTTATTTACTCCACAACTCTTACTCTATACTTTAATATAGCATAAATTCAAATGGGAGTGTTTTTGTTACAGAACTTTTTGGAAAATAATAGTATTGTTTTGCTCTATATAATTATGGAGCTTTTGAATAAGAACAGGAGAAAAATTGTAATTATTATCAGCCGGAATAATCTTTATAAAAGAATTATATCCGTCCTTAGCCGAAACAGAAGCGATAAATTCTTTAGAATATGCCTTAAACAGTACACTTCCCGTTTTAAATTGAATTTCTTTTATTGAATAGTTTTGTTCATTAATAGCTGAAAGCAACAAATACAACAAATTTTCTGACGAAGTTTTATAAAACTTTGAAAAATCGAAGTTTTGTTTTGCCGTATTTGAATTTTGCGGAGACGGAATAACATCTGCCGCAAATACACTTTGAGTGTGATTTGATACTGCTAATATAAATAATGCGATTATAAATTTCTTCATTATATCTCCATCCACGACTTTCCTGCATAAATGTCGATTTTCAAAGGAACCAAGAACGGTTGATTCAACTCCATTGCATTCTTGACTAATGATTTCACTTCATCTATTTCAGTATTTATCGTTTCAATAACAAGTTCATCATGCACTTGGATGATTATTTTAGATTTAATGTTATTTTTGTCAAAGTCATTTTGTAATCTGACCATAGCCAATTTCATAACATCAGCTGCCGTACCTTGAATTGGTGCATTGATTGCAGCTCTTTGAGCACCTTCTTGTATTTTTCCGTTTGTACTTAATAAACCTGCACTCAAATAACGTTTTCTGCCGTATAAAGTTTCAACATACCCGTGAGCGTATGCAAATTTTATTGTTTCATCCATATATTTTTTTACATCAGGATATGTTGCAAAATATCTGTCAATAAAATTTTGTGCTTCGTATGGAGATATACCGAGGCTTGACGCTAACCCGTATCTTGATTGCCCATATACAATTCCAAAGTTAACGGCTTTTGCTTTTGAACGCATTTCTTTTGTTACTTGTTCTATCGGCACATCAAAAACCTTACTTGCGGTTGCACTATGCACATCCTCGTCATCACAAAATGCTTCAATCAAATTATCATCTCTTGAAATATGAGCAAGCAGTCTTAACTCAATTTGTGAGTAATCAGCGGAAATAATAAAATTGTTTTTATCTTCTGCTACAAACGCTCCTCTTATACGATTTCCGATTGCCGTTCTTATAGGAATATTTTGTAAATTCGGGTTAGAAGAGGATAATCTCCCCGTTGTTGTAATTGTTTGGTTAAAACTTGTGTGAATTCTGTTATCTATCGGACTTCTTAATTCCGGCAGAGCTTCAACATAAGTACTTCTTAGTTTTGCAAGATGTCTTTGTTCAAGGATATCTCTTGCAACCTGATTTTCTTCCGCAAGTGCTTCAAGAACTTTAGCACTTGTTGAAAACCCTGTTTTTGATTTCATTCCTTTTGCTTTTAGGTTTAGTTTTCCAAAAAGCATATCTCCTACTTGTTTTGGAGAATTAATATTAAATCTTTCACCGACTTCTTCATATATTTTTTCTTCAATAACAGAGAGTTTTTCGTTAATTTCCTTTTCGATGACACTCAAATATTCAACGTCAATGCTTGCACCATTTTCTTCCATTTGTGCAAGTACTAAAGTCAAAGGAACTTCAATGTTATATAATATATCCAACTCTTTTTCATCAAGATTTTCTTGCCAGTATTTTGTTAGAAGTAATGTAGCAAAAGAATCGTCACAAGCATAAGAAGCCGCTTCTTCTATCGGAACGGACTCTATTGTCAGAGAGGAAGAATTATTTTTGAGTAATTCTTCATATTCAACCATTATATAATTAAGGTAATCACTTGCCTGCTGCTTTAAACCGTGCTTTCTTGATGAATCTTTTATATAACTTGCAAGCATTGTATCAAAAATTATATTTTTTACGCTCATCCCGTGATGTCTTAATACATGGAAATCAAACTTTGCATTTTGAAGAGTTTTTGCTATATTTTCATTCTCAAATATCGGATTTAATTTTTCTTTTATCAGTTCCAAATCAAGCTGTTGCCCGACTAAGTGAAAAACAGGAATATAGTAAGATTTAACTAAATCACTTTTTAAATTATCAATTTTTACTCTGTTGTTTTTAGTATAAAGTTGCTCACAGTAAGAAAGTGAAATACCAACTAAATCGCATTCTAACGGATTTATTCCCGTTGTTTCAACATCCAAAGAAAAAATAGTTTGGTTATTTAATTCATTAACTAAATCATTTAATTTTTCTTCCGTATCAACAACCGTTTTTGTATGATTATACTCTTTGTGAGAGGACTCAATAAGCATATCGCCAAGCCCTAAGCCCAGCTGCATTTGTCCTGCGTTTTTCTCGGGTTCAGAGTTAACTATACAATCAGGATCTATTTTAGGAGAAGAAAAGCCTATTTTAAATGGTCTTAAAATATTTTCGGAATTTTTCAGGAAGTTATAAAATTGATTTTGCTTAAAAAATTCTATAACTGCATCATAGTTCGGCATTTCAAGTTTTGCACAATCAAAATCGTAGTCGATATCCAAATTTCTTTGGATAGTTGCTAATTCTTTACTTAAAAAGGCAACTTCACGCCCTTCCGTTAACTTTCTGTTCAGAGCCTTTTCACTTATTTCATTTAAGTTTTCATAGACTTGTTCAAGTTTATCAAATCTGCTCAAAAGTTTACAAGCGGTTTTTTCACCTATTCCTCTAATCCCCGGAATATTATCTGATGTATCACCGCTTAACCCTTTAAAATCTACTATCTGATACGGATAAACACCCGTTTTATCATAAACTTTATACCAATCATATTCAATAAGTTCACCCTTTGAGGGCATAATAACTTTGATAAAACCCTCTCTGTCAACCAATTGAAAAGAGTCACGATCGCCTGTTAAGATATAGGTTTTATGCTGTTTTTGCTTGGCCTTTGTAGCAATTGTTCCGATAACGTCATCTGCTTCATAGCCCTCTTTTGTATATATCGGAATATTTAATGCCTGTAATCCCTCAACAATAAGTTGCAATTGGCTTTTCATTGTATCAGGCATGCTTTCACGTTGAGCTTTATATTCAGAATACATCTCTGTTCTGTATGTGTGTCTTGAAACATCAAATGCAACTGCTATTGCATCAGGTTTTATAGTATTGTTTTGCAGCAAATCAAAGATTGCTTTAAAGAAACCAAAAACGGCCCAAGTAGGCTGATTTTCGGAAGTTTTCATCCCTGTTCTTTCAAGAGCGAAAAAATATCTGTAAGCCAGTGCGTGCCCATCTATTAATAAAAAATTTTTATCCTGCATAAATAAATCCCGAAATCTGAATATACATAATATTTTAAGTCATTTCGGGATTTTATACAATAAATGTTAATCTAATGTAAATTGTTTTTGATATTGCTCGATTCCGTCAATTTTATTTTGTTCTTCTTTCAATAGAACAAAATTTTCAAGGACAAGTACGTCTAAATCAGTAAACATAAAGCATTTATAAGCATTTTCAGGAGTATTTACAATCGGTTCTCCTCTAATATTAAACGATGTATTTACAACAACAGAGCAGTCCGTCAGTTTTTTGAATTCATTTATTATATCCCAATATCTCGGGTTTACTTCTTTTGAAACGGTTTGTATCCTTGCCGAGTAGTTAACGTGAGTTATTGCCGGCAAAGTTGAACGGTATGCTTTTAGTTTATCTATTCCTTTATAATTTTTTTCTTCTTGCGTTAATTCTGTTTTTATACTGTCTGAAATAGGTTGAGTTAACAACATATATGGAGATTTTTTACCCTTTTTTATTGCAAAAAACTTTTCAACATCTTCTTCTAAACAACTTGGAGCAAACGGTCTGAAAGATTCACGTTTTTTTATCGCTAAATTAAGATTTTTTTGCATTTCTCTGTTTCGGGGATCCGCAAGAATGCTTCTGTTACCCAAGGCTCTGGGTCCGTATTCCATTCTCCCCGCAAAATGACCTATGCTTTTACCCTCTGAAATATATTTTGCGATAATTTTGCAAACTTCTTCTTCCTTATCATATTTTTTATATTTTGCATTAAATTTATTTAGAGTACTTAATATTTCATCATCACTGTATTTCGGTCCTAAAAGACTCCCTTTTTGAAAATCCGAACCTGTTATTTCTCTTTTATTATCAAATAACATATAGTGTATTGCTAATGTAGCACCCAATGCACCTCCGGCATCCCCAGCAGCGGGTTGTATCCAGATATTTTCAAATTTACCGTGTTTTAAAATATTACCGTTAGATACGCAATTTAAGGCACAACCGCCTGCTAAGCACAAATTTTTCATGCCCGTTTGATTATATACATAATCTGCCAGTTTGAGAATAATATCTTCCGTAACTGCCTGAATACTTGCTGCTATATCCATATCGTTTTGAGAAAGTGCGGTTTCCGACATTCTTGGAGGACGATTGAATAACTTTTCAAACTTTTTGTTAAACATATAATCGGTTGTACAATATCCGAAATATTCCCGATTAAGCCAAAAAGAGCCGTCATCTTTGACATCAACAAGTTTTTCAAGAATTAAGTCTTTATAAATCGGTTCTCCATAAGGTGCTAACCCCATTACTTTATATTCACCGGAATTAACTTTAAATCCTAAAAACCCTGTAAATGCACTATATAGAAGTCCAAGAGAATGCGGAAATTCTATTTTTTGTTTTATTTCAATTTTATTACCTTTTCCGACTCCCCATGTTGTTGTATCCCACTCGCCAACTCCATCTAAACATAAGATAGCAGCTTCTTCAAACGGAGAAGGGAAAAATGCACTTGCACAGTGTGATTCATGGTGAGAAGTAAAATATATCGGACATTTTAATTTTTTTTCAAAATATTTATCTATTTGCGACGGAATAAATAATTTTTTGTTTAACCAAACAGGCATTGCATTTATAAAACTTCTCATACTATATGGAACATAAGCCATTGTCGTTTCAAGAATTCTTTCAAATTTTACAAACGGTTTTTCATAATATACAACACCATCAAGCTCCTCCGGAGTTATTCCTGCTTCTTCCAAACAATAATTTATTGCATTTATCGGGAAATTACTGTCCTGTTTTATTCTGGTAAAACGTTCTTCTTGTGCTGCAGCTATAATATCTCCGTTTTTAATAATTGCTGCCGCACTGTCATGATAATATGCACTAATACCTAATAAATATGTCATTTCTCACCTTAAAATTGAAACTCGTAGTCTGTTTTTTCTTTGTCGTAATCTATCCAATAACTTTTTACATCAGGCCTCTTTAATTTTAATCTGTCACGTTTAACAATTTTCATTAAAAGCCCCGTCGGAATTACCGCAACAATATATCCGATTGATAAAACAAATATCGCAAGATACTTTCCGATAAAATGTCCTATTGTACCTGATATACTTTTAAATTTTTTTGCAAAGTTCTTTGAAAGAAAACAAATTAATGATAATCCCAAGAATATTGCAACTACTGAAAATGCAATATTAATTAAGCCATGCCTGTATAAAAGATAAAAAGGAATCCAAGGCAATAAAGCAAGCGTTATTGCAAATTTTGTAAGTTCATTTATTTTCATTTTTTACCTATATTATTGTATAAATAAATGGAGACACAGGAGATGTTCCTACTGCAATTAAGAAAATTAAAAGAATTAAAAATAATATAACCGGAACAATCCAGTAAGCCTTTTTACTCCATAAAAATTTACACATTTCTACCAAAAAGTTTTTTCTTTTCATTTAATTTTCCTTCATTTTTTCTTCAATTTCTTTGAGTAAATTTTGAGCATCCTCGTGTTCGGGCAATATGCTTAAAATTGTGTCAATATGTTCCTTTGCAGTTTTATAGTCATTTACGCCGATTTTGCATTTAGCCATGTTAAAAAGAACCGCCGTGTTATTTGGTACCATAAGATTTATAAGATTAAATAACCCGTAGGCAGGCTCAAATTCCCCTTGAGCCATATATATTTGAGCTAAAAGATTTGCGACTTCCGAATTAGGAGCAAGCGTATAAGCATCTTCCACAAGTTGTCTTGCATTTTGTAAATTGCCTTCTTTTAAATATATTTGACCAAGCTGATACAACACTTCAACATTTTGCGGTTCAATTGCGATTGCCCTTGTTAAAATTTCTTTTGCTTTTTTCAAATTATTAATATTAATATAATTTTTAGAAATCCCGGTCAACATATAAACCGGTATATTTTCAAGTTTCAACAGCTTGTTGTAAAACCGTTTTGCCTGCACAAAATCACCCATAAGTTGAAAATAATTTGCATACTCAAAAATGACATAAGGGTTATCAGGAGAGCATTTATAGGCTTTTTTAAAGTATTCCGCAGCTTTATCAAAAAATCTTCTTGAAAGGTATATAATTGCTAAATCCTTGTATGCATAAGCGAAATCAGGTTTATCCTCGACTATTTTTTTTAGAACTTTCTCTGCAACATCCGTATCGTTTGTTCTCGCACATAAAACAGAATATTCATACATTAACTCGGGTTTTATAAAACCCATAGCCATAATATCTTCATATAACGCTTTTGCGGATTCAAGCATATTACGTTTTGAATATAATGAAGCAAGTTGTAAACGGAGCTGCACCGAACTCATATTGAATGTTATAAGTTTTTCAATGATATCTGAGGCTTCTTTTAACTTACCCATTCCCTCATAAGCACAAGCTAAATTATATTTGTAACTTTCGTTTTTACCGTCAGCAGCAGATAATTCTTTATATATTTCTGCAGCTTGTTCAAATTTTCCTGATTTTAAAGCAGCCTTTGCGTATGTCATCAGATATTGAGGATTTCTGTCCTTTTCAAGTGCAATTCCTAAATACTTTTCGGCTTGCTCATAATTTTCAAGAGCCAAATATGAGTATCCTAAATTGTAATAGAATACAGGTACATCATTCTTTAATTTTATTGCTTTTTCATAATATGTAATTGCATTATTAATCTCATTTTTTGCAAAATAAATTACACCGATTTTGTTATAATAATTTGCATTATCAGGGGTAATTTCGATAGCTTTATTTAATAGAAAAATTGCTTCATCAAAATTCATTAATTCTAAATTTGCGGCGGATAAAATTTCATAAATTTGAGTATTTTTCTCATCCAAACTAATCATCTTATCTTTTAATGAAAGTATTTCTTTGAATTTTTTTTGTTTCAAATAACAAACGCAGAGGGTTTTGTATGCGTCAAGGTAATCCTCTCTCAGTTCAATAACCTTTTTCAAAGTTTCTTCCGCTTCTTCAAAATGATTTTGCCCTGTATAAATGGTAGAAATATAATAGAGAGAAAGTGCATCGTCTTTGTTTATTTTAACTATATCTTTAAAATTTTCCAATGCCTCATTGTATTCTCCAAGATTTATATTACATAAACCCAAATATTTCAACATTTCAATATCTTGAGAAATCTCTTTATCTTTTAATATACACTCTTTTGCTTGTTTAAAGTCTTTTTTTTCAATTAATTCTTCTATTTCATTCTTATACATAATTCCAAAACTTCCATTCAGTTTATATTATATCAAATTAAGTGCAAAGAACAACAACCGATTGTAAGAATTTGAAAATTTAGTATATTTATGTTCTAATTGTGTGGACTAGACTTAGCGAGGAGTTAAAAATGGCTGAAAGAACTTTTATAGCAGTTAAACCTGACGGTGTAAAAAGAAACCTTATAGGTAGAATAATCACAAGAATAGAAGAAAAAGGATATAAAATTATAGGTTTAAAAATGCTTGTTCCTACTCCGGAAATAGCTGCAAAACATTACGCAGAACACGTTGGGAAGCCTTTTTATCCGCGTTTGGTAAAATATATTACATCAGGACCTATTGTTGCAATGGTTGTTGAAGGGGATAACGTAATTGCAGAAACAAGAAAAATGATGGGTAAAACAAAACCGGAAGAAGCTGATGTCGGTACAATCAGATTTGAATATGCAATTAATCAAGAATACAATATAATTCACGGTTCTGACTGTGTTGCAAGTGCAGAAAGAGAAATTGCAATTTACTTTAAAGAAGAAGAACTTTGCCCAAACTGGCGAACAATGTTGGAAATTATAACTGATGTCTGATAAGTATTTTTCATTTGAGTTATTAAAAGAAGATAAGAAAACAAGAGCTCGTGCAGGAATTTTACATACCCCGCACGGCGATATAGAAACACCTATTTTTATGCCGGTTGGTACAAATAGTGCCGTAAAAATGCTTACAATGCACCACTTAAAAGAAACTCAAGCTCAAATAATTTTATCTAATTCGTTCCACTTATTTTTAAGACCGGGGAACAAATTAATAAAAGAATTCGGCGGACTTCATAAATGGATGAATTGGGATAAGCCTATTTTAACCGATTCAGGCGGTTTTCAAGTTTTCAGTCTTGCTCATTTGAATAATATTACAGAGGACGGGGTAAAATTTAAAGAGCCTAAAACAGGGGATGAATATTACATTAACCCTGAAATATCAATGGAAATTCAACAAGATTTGGGACCTGATATTGCAATGGCATTCGACCAATGTGCACCATATCCTTGCACTTACGAACAAGCTGTTAAAGCAATGGAGAGAACTCATCGCTGGCTTGAAAGATGTTTTAAAGCCCATACAAGAGAAGATCAAGCATTATTTCCGATATGCCAAGGTGCTTTTTTTGATGACTTAAGAAGTGAATGTGCAAAAGTTGTTTCAACTTATGATGCGGTTGGTTATGCCATAGGAGGAGTCAGCGTAGGGGAACCCACAGACTTAAAACATCACCTTGTTGAATATACAGCACCTTTATTACCGCATAATAAACCTCGTTATTTAATGGGAGTCGGAACACCTATTGATTTACTTCAAGGAGTAAAAAGTGGTGTTGATATGTTTGATTGCGTGCTTTCTACAAGAAATGCCCGCCATGGTTCTTTCTTTACCTATGAAGGAAAGAAAAACATAAAAAATAAACAGTTTGAAAGAGATGCACGTCCGTTAGATGAAAATTGTGATTGTTACGCTTGTAAAAATCACCATAGAGCCTACATAAGACACTTGTATCGCCAAGGTGAAGCTAACGCACAAATATTGCTTTCAATTCATAACACAAGATTTTTGTTGAAATTTATCCATGATATGCGTCAAAGTATATTAGACGACAGATTTGAAGAATTTTATAATACGCACTGCAATATGTAATCATTTTTGAATACTAAATTAAAAATGACAGATTGCTCGGAATATGTCATTCTGAAAGATTAGAAAAACGAGTCTTAGAGCAGTTCTTCAATCCGTTCAGAATCTCTTACAATTACTGTCGGATTAGTAAATCCGACCTGCAATTTATTATTAATAAGGATCCAACCATATATAAAATTTTACACACACAGAATTTTGTTTTATATTGGCACCTCACCCTTAATCCCCTCCTTATAGGAGATGGAAATATGGGGATTGTTGGGCATACTTTGCCAAATAAATAAAGACCTTGTGACCCTGAAACAAGATTCCGGTCAGAGCAACATGTATTCTTAGATTATTAATACACATGCCATTCCGAAAGAAATAAAAAAAATGTATATATCAAAACAAAGACATATACATTTTTATAATTCTATATTACTTATTAACCGTAACAACTGAGCATTTGCCCTGAAGTTTCTTCATCTTCCGCAAAGAAGTTATATGTGGAATTCACTTTTTGCTCTTGAATTGCTGACAACTTTTTAATGGTATCCGACATTCCCTGAAGAACGTTACCCTCTTTAAAAGGACTTATAATTCTAAACCCTTTTTGTTCCGCTGCAACTTCTTGCTCTACTTTCTGCTGCTGAACTTTTTCTTCTTGTACTTTCGCCTTATTTAGTTCGTCAGGTTTAAGTCTTGCAATTCTATCAAAATTGTTTCTGTTAAAGGTTCCGATTCTTCCTATTTGCATATTTGTTTCTCTCTTTTATTCATCTCTTGTACACATATATAAAGTATATACTCAATGAATAATTGATATTTAAAAGAGAAAATGTTAAGAAATGTTAACTTTGAATATAATTATCCCTGTTACGAATAAATATCGTTATCAGTTTTCCGTTCTGGGAGAAAGCTGAATGGATGGCTTTATCGCTGACCTTATGTATTATTTTAAAGTTTGAGTTGGTATTGGATTTCTTTACATAATTCGGTTTCGTTAAGTATATATAATCTAATATGTCTTGTAACTTCTTTACTGCTTCATCTGTGACTAAGAACCTGATGTCGTCTTTATCATTAATTATAAATCTTGATATAATTCTAAGTTTAGCGTGCAGTGATATATTAGGGATAAATTCTCCGTTTGCGGCTGAAACTTTCCAATTATTTGAATTAATAAATTCATATAATTCAGGTGGTGCATATTTTGCAACTTCATCAATGTATTCTGATTTTTCGTTTATTCCAAATTCTTTAACAGAAGCTCTATCCAAATGCAAAATGTCTAATAAATGCTCATAGCATTCATCCTCCGAACCTTGATTACTTACAAGTTCATAGCCTATACGATATCGGCTTTGAGTGAAATCATTTTCCGTTTTTATACCGTCAATTCCGAGTATGAAGTTTTCATTTTCATCTAAGCCTTGTAATTTAGAAAGTATTGACGTCAATGTCGAGTCGGAGAGAGATAATAAATCTTCTGCGGTAATTTTTGATATACTTTTCGCCGTTAATTTTAAAGGAATAGCAAACTCATCAAGAGTTGCACCGACATTTTTCAGAAGAGTTGTATATTGACTGAAACTGACTCCTTGGGGTAGATTTTCAATCATATTAAGCAGTATATTTCTTGAGTCTTTTCCGTCCGAATAATTTTTTACATACTTGTTGAAAGAGTTAACGGTTGGAACTTTTGTTTTTACAAAAGATACAATTGCTTTTTCAAGTTCTTCTTGAGAAGCAAATGAGTTAATAAATTCAGACAATTCATCTTTTGATTTTAGTAAGAACTTACTGTCTGATAATCTTTTTATCAAGTCTGTTGAATTTTCATCGATTTGCAATGCCTTTAAAAATGTGATTGCGTTTTCTCTGTACTCATCTGATGATGTCTTTTTATCGAATGTAATTTCATTTGATGAAATAAAGTCTAACAATTCTTTTCTTGAATGGAAATAAGTTGTAAATTCTCTGACTTTTGAAATTTTATCTTTGTATTCATCAGAACTTGAAATGTTTAAGTCTGCGATATTTTTCAGTATTTGTTTAACATTTGCTTTATTTGCGTTTATTGAATCCTTATATTGTGAATAGATTTCAAAGGTGCTTAAACCTGCAAAATAATCAGATTTATCATCTATTAAAAATTCTTCAATTTCTTTTTTTACCCCTTCATAATTTTCTTTTTCACCGTTGAGGTAATCAATTTCAGAAATATTGTTCTTTTTTGCAATTGCTAAATCTTTTTTATTTGAATAAGACAACATTTTGACAAAATCAACAAAGTCTTCTTTTGTCATCTGTTTTACTTTGTTGTTATAAACGTTATTATATAAACTTAATAGGGAGCTGCGGTCTTTAATTTCATAATTATCTATAACTCGGAACAGGGTATCAATGTTATCTGTTTCGTCGCTATCTGCTTCATCTGCCGCATTAATTAAATCATAGAACTTTATATAAAAGGTCTTACTATCTTCTGCTTTCAATCCTTTTTTATCTTGAATTACAGGAAGAAACTCATTCATTCTTGTTGCTGAATTTATAAAATCTAATTCTGTAATAAAAGATTTAGGATCAAATCTGTTAAATGTATTAACGGAAATGCCTTCATTAGCCAATATTTTACAAAATGCGATTAAATCTCTTATGTCGTCAAAGTTGTTAAATTGAGCAGCTGCAGCATTATAATTTTTTGTTTTGATTTTATTTGTGTTTAAGGCAATAGACAGGTAATCACCCATATCGCTTATTGAGTCTTCACTTTCTGACATATAAAGGAAATCAACCAAGTCATTTACCTTATGGTAAACATCTTCTGCTTTTACACCTTGTATTTCAGGATGAGCTTTTAATGTAGCATCAATTTGTTCAATCTTTTTAGGGTAAGTTTCAATTAAATACTCAACCATTTCAACAACATCTGTTTCTGTCTTTAAGTCATTGAAACTGCCACTTATATTTCTTGTACAATCGCCTATTTCGTCTTCATTTCTAATATCCAGTCTTTTTAAAAATGCCGGTAATTTTGTTAGTTTTGAATAATCAGGATTTTCTTTTTCTGATTCTTCTTTGTATAAATACATAAGCATTTTCGGGAAAGTTGCCAAATCTTGTTTCGCCGGTGTTTTAGTGTAGATATCAAGCATTTCCAATTCATTGCCAAGAAAAACGCTATGACCCCTTGGAGTGTTATATGCTCGAAGTATCGGTTCAAGGTGTGATATTTTTGTGATACCGGCTTGTTTCAATTTTTCATTAATAAAATCAAGATTTCTCAATGTATCAAAATGCCTAAAATTGAAATTTTCAAGAGATGAACTTTGGAAGGTTTTTCTATACATAGCTAACTCTTTATACCCGTCTGCCATCGTCCGAATATAAAAATATGCATCAAGTTTTTTATTATATTCATCAGTAAATTCAGCAATCACATCTTCAATTACGTGGTAAAAATCATTACCTTTAAATGCAAGGGTTGAACGAACAAAAGAGTCATTCCCTATTGATTTTAATTGCGGGGCATTTGACCTTTTGTTAAAAAATAATTGAGTTATTTGAGGATTTGTATTTATTCTCATAATGATTATTCCAAAATTAAATTTTGCCTATAAATTTGTTTATAAGAAAGAGTATGAACTGTTTTAATTGCTATATTGTTAATTTATATTAAGAAAATATTACCCGACTGTCTAATAGACAAGATATTCTTAATTATTGTAAATTCTTAATACAGTAATAAAACACTTATATACAGAAATTTATATAATTTCTGTTTTTTTTATTTTAATAAAGTTTTCATATCTTTCCCATAATGACCAATATATAAAAAGAAATATTCATCAGGGGCAAACACACTGCTTATACATTGGGGATTATTTTTCTTAAAAAGCTCATATAATTCACTGATTGATTCTTTAGACATTTGTTTGGGAGCAAAAAAATCTGCTACACTTTGCTTATATCTGTCTTTTTTATTTACATCCGCAAACAAGATATTATTTAATAAGTATTTTTTATATATAGGAGCTTTTTTATCCAGCCAAAATTTATGAATAAAAAATGAGTCAGTGCAATCTCTATTTTCAAGTTGAAAATTAATTGTTTTCATTGCTTCTTCTTTTGTTTCGTCAGGGTAGCCGATAATAGCATATAAATATGTCCATATTCCGCTTTTGGATATGTCTCTAAGAATTTCTTTTCTGCCGTAAAAATTGATTCCCTTGTTTAACTTTTTATAGACTCTTTCACACGCTGATTCAAAGCCGATTTCCATAACTCTTAACCCTGAACGGTAAAGTTTATTGCATAATTCTTCGTTGTAACCATTTTCTAATCTTGAGCAAACGTAATATTTTATATCTAAATTTCTCTTTATAATTTCATCTGCAAACTCAGATAGTAATTCGGGTTTTAGTGCTTCGTCAATAAATTCAAAATTATTAATTTCATAATTTTTATTTAACATTTCAATTTCATCAACAATGCTTTTTACATTTTTCTGCGTAAATTTCTTTTTGGGGTAATGCAAGCCGCAAAATAAACATTTCCCCCAATAACAACCTTTTGTTGCTTGTATAGGAAATATGATTTCGGGAGTAAAGTATTTTCCAATATCAATACCCTTTAAAGAAACAGGTTTTGAATTATTAATCTCATACTCATAATCGGTTTTATTATATACAATTTGTCCTGCAGAGGATTTATACATTAAACCTTTAACATTTTTGAAAGAGTCCTTTTTTTCTAAACATCTTGCAAGTTTTACAATCGACTCTTCTCCACAGCCGCACAATACAAAATCAAACAATGTATTAAAAGCATCTTTTTCACATTTTATTTCGTTATCCAACCTGTTTACAATGTTCCCGCCGATAACAATTTTTGCAGTTGTATGCTCTTTTAACATTTTACATAACGTAAGAGCAGGAACTATTTGAGGCAGGTTCGGGAAAGAAACGCATATCATATCATAATCTTTTAAATTATGTTCTTTGATTTTTTTTGAATAAAAGTCTATAAATATATTATTTTCCGTGTCATCAATCTGATATTTTATATCTTTATAATTAAATGCGAAAATATCATTTATGTATTTTTCAAAAAAGCATCTTGCAGGTAAATAAGGTAATGATGCAACAGATAATGCATCATTAATTATCCCCATTTGTTTTTCTCTCTCTTCAATATTATAAAAAGCATTCATATCGTGATATAAAGACATTGCTGAAGATATGCTTTGTATTGTTTTTATCACATTGTCTTCCGTCGGGAAATTTGAATTATATGAGTATTTTCTTAATATTTGAATTTGTTGTTCAAACGGTAATTGTTTAAATTCTTTAATTTTCAAATTACAATCTACCACAACATTTTCAAGGTCATTATATCTTTTAATTGCTTTTTTATATGAATTTTCAAGATATTCGGGAGTTAATATATGATGAAAAAATTCTACAGATAAATCCAAATTTACAGCATTATATCCGTTTGCCACAAGTTGCCCGGTTAACAACGGTGTTGACAGATACGGGCTTATAGGTGGTGCTATGGGAGGAAATATGAGTAATATTTTCAACTTTATACCTCTCTTAGATGTCTCAATAATGTTTTTATTGTCGAAGCAGAGAATTCTGCCATTTCCGTTTCAAAGACTTCAAGTGATTTTGTAGCACTACCGTCCGCTAAATCAGAAAGAGCTCTGATTATAATGCAAGGAATATTGTTTGCATTAGCAACTTGAGCTATTGCACATCCTTCCATTTCAACCGCCATAGCATTAAAGGTTTTTCTTATTTCTGTTTTTTTATTTTTATCAGAAACAAAAGTATCCCCTGTAGCAATAATTCCCTCATGGACATTTGTATTTGAGTGAGATTCCGATACTGCTGTTTTGAATGTTTTTATTAAATAATCATCAGAAAAATACTTGGTAGGTTTATTTTTGTCAACACCGGTACACATATAACCTTTTGCATAGCCTAATACAGATGTATCAAAATCATATTGAACAAGTTCTTTCCCTATTACGATATCTCCAACCGATAAACCGTTTCCGATTCCGCCTGCAACACCTGTATTGATAATGTATTGAGGGTTAAATTTATCAATAATGTATTGAGTGTTTAAAGCTGCATTAACTTTTCCGACTCCGCTTTGAGCAATAATAACATCTTTATCTTCAATTTTACCCGTCGTAATTTTTAATTTACCATGTTCAACCGTAACAGGATTTATGAGCAATTCTCTTAACTTATTGACTTCACAATCCATTGCACCGATTATTGCCGTTCTATTGCTCATATACCATTTTCTCCTCTGTCCAGTCTTTTAATACTTCCGCCATATCTTTTGCAATTTCTTTTGCTCCCGATAAATCGTGTTCTAAATAATTTCCGCATTCAATTCTGTTTGTACCCGGGATTTGTCCCTCGAAATTTTTTATAAATTCAAATGTATCCTGCATTAATTTTATAGCTTCTTTATGTAAAATTTCATCTCTGACAATGAAATAAAAACCTGTCCTGCAACCCATTGGTCCGACGTATATAATTCCGTCAGAATAATTAGTATTTCTTACAAAAGTAGCAAATAAATGCTCAAAGGTGTGCATTGCAGCATTTTGAAGATAATCCCCGCCGTTTGGTTTCTTCATTCTGACATCATAAGTTACAATATCTCCATCTATCCTTGAGATGTACATTCCTTTTTGTAATTTATCGTGGTTAACTGTAAAACTGGCTATTTTTTTCATTTTTTCCTCATTAAAATTCATATAAACTTGTAGAAAGGTATTTTTCGCCCGAGTCTACAAAAACTACAACAATATTTTTGTCTTGATTTTCAGGTCTTTTTGCAACTTCAAGCGTAGCTGAAAGTGCTGCTCCCGATGAAATACCGATTAAAAGACCTTCTTTTTGAGCAACTTCTCTTGCACATTTATATGCATCATCTTCTTTTACATCAATTACTTCGTCATAAATTTTTGTATTTAATGTATTAGGAATAAAGTTTGCTCCGATTCCCTGTAATCCGTGAGAGCCTACGGTTCCTTTTGATAAAAGAGGCGAGTTATAAGGTTCAACCGCTACAACTTTTATATCGGGATTTTTTGATTTTAAAAACTCTCCTGCACCCGAAATTGTTCCACCTGTACCGATACCTGCTACAAAGATATCTACATTTCCGTCTGTATCATTCCAAATTTCAACACCTGTTGTTTTTTTATGTGCCATCGGATTAGCAGGATTTTCAAATTGTGACGGAATAAAACTGTTTGGAGTAGAAGATGCTAATTCTTTGGCTTTTTCTACAGCACCTTGCATTCCTTTTTTCCCCTCTGTTAAAACAATTTCTGCCCCGTATGCTTTTAATAATTTTCGTCTTTCAATGCTCATTGATTCAGGCATTGTAAATATTACTTTATAACCTTTTGCAGCACACACGGAAGCTAATCCAATTCCCGTATTTCCGCTTGTAGGCTCAATAATTACGGAATTTTCATTAATTAAACCGTCTTTTTCCGCTTGTTCAATCATTGCTTTTGCAATTCTGTCTTTTGCACTTCCTGCATGGTTATACATTTCCAATTTTGCAAATAATTTTGATTTTAAATTATATAACTTTTCAATTTTATTCAACTCTAATAACGGAGTATTTCCTGTTAATTCAACTATATTAGAACATATTTTCATATTATTAATTTCCTTATCACTTTATTATTTTACAATAAATTTTGCATATTCATGCAAAAAAATATTTTTACAAGTTTTAGGGAAGTATGAGAATTTTACCTGCAAATAATAATTTTTCTTTTGGGAAAAATAAATATATAAAGAAAGGCGACGATATACAACGACGTGTTAAATCTCAAATTCCTGCTTTTAGCCCGTTATATGCGTCTGTTTATTATAAAACAGCAAATAATAAAGATAATTTAAAACAATATAACCGTTCTAACTATTATTTAATGAGAAAGCAGGATGAGTTAAGAGAAAATCGTGACGAAATACGAGATTTAATAAGTACAGGTATTATAACCGATTATTACAATGCTACAATGCAAAGAATGGCAAGTTCAAAATTGGCTAATTGTGAAGAACAATCTATTGCAACCGTAGCAGCTTTGGCTATGAACGGATTTAAAGATGCAAGACGTGAAATGCTCTATATAAAATCTGAATTTATAAACAAAGAAACAGGTGAAATAGAGTATGTAGCAAAAAGTTCTTTAGATCACACTTTTGTTACATCCGCATTAGGAAAAGAAATAAAATCTGATGACGAAAGATTTGTTTTAGATTCTTGGCTCGGATTTTGTGATACAACGGAAGGTGCAAAACAAAGGTTCAAAGAATTATCAGAAAAACGAGATTTATACAGTTTTAGAATTCAAGATCATTTTATAGATTTTAAATATCGTAAATTCAGTCAAGAAAGAGAATCTGTTAATCCTGACAATTATGAACAAAAAGTAGAAATATATTTTGAACCGTATGACTTTGAACCCAAAAGAGTTGCTGAAAAAATTGCTGAGTTTTCTGAAATATCGTTTCCGTCATTGAGGATTAATAACTCAACCGACAAACTTTAAAATAATACTGAATATGGTATAATTCATCTATGATTATTCTTTTTATTACAATATTTTTTGCTGTTTTTAGCCTGTTTATGTGTATTGTATTCGCAATACTCATAAAAAAATATGTTAATCAGACTAAAAAAATTAAAATAATTCAATCTGACACAGGTAAAATTTTAGTCGCTTTGAAAAGAGTCAGATATGGTGATATAAATGTCAGATTAAAAAATTTGCAAAATTCAGAGCTTGAAAATGTTGCAAACAGACTTTTTGAAACAATTGCAGACAGAGAAATGATGATAAAAGAATATCAAGCAACTTTATCAAAAAAGAATTTATCATTAGAAGAAGTTTTAGCACAAGAAAAACAATTACGCAGATATAAAGAAGAAGTTGTTGCGACATTAACTCATGATATGAAAGTACCTGTTGTAGCGGAATTAAATTCAATTAATTTTCTTTTAGAAGGACGTTTTGGAGAATTAACGGAAAAACAAAAACAGGCTCTTAACCTTATGAAAACATCAAACCAAGAACTAAAAGATTTAATTGAAAATATATTGGAAACCTTTAGGCTTGAACAGAAGAAGTTGGAATTAAATATTCAAAAGCACGATTTTAATAAATTTATTTTATCTGCAATTGATGAAATGAACCCGATTTTATTAAAGTCAAATCATAAGATTGAATTTGAGCCTGAGAAAACTGAAAATTTAAATATATTTTTTGATGATTTCCAAATAAGAAGAATAGTTAAAAATTTAATTCAAAATGCTGTAACATTTAGTCCTGCCGCTTCTGAAATTATTATAAAAACCTTTATAAAGGAAAATTATTTAAAATTGACAGTTACTAATAAGGGCAGCGGAATATCGAAGGATGACTTGGAAAAAATATTTAATAAATATTATTCGGGTCAATCAAAATATCGTAAAACAGGAACAGGGCTCGGGCTTTTTCTCTCCAATAAGATAGCACTTACCCACAACGGAAAACTGGAGGTTGATTGTTCGGTTTCGGGTTATACGACATTTGTTTTATCTTTGCCGATTTAAAATGAACTTTTATTTAATCTTTACCGTTATAAAAATAAGGAATAAGTATGAAAAAATATTATACGCTTTTAACTTGTTTATTATCCGTATTTATATTTGCAAATACGGAAGTTTACGCAGGTTATATAGAAAAAATTCAAATAGGAGGAGAAAATGAGGGAAGCAGCATTGAATATTTTAATGAAAATTATGATAATGACGGGACTGATAAAACCGATAATGATACCGATAACAGAATAAAACTTAAATATGAATATGTTGTACCGATATATTCTCCATATTACGGAATACATTATTTCCCACCGGGGTCATATAGACCATATTATCCGCCAATGCCGCCAAATCCGGTGATGTTTCCTGCACCGCCAAAACCATTTCCGCCAAGTAATAATTTAATACCGCCACCGAAATTTTCTCCGAATGGCGGTTCCAATAATACTTTTACACCTGTAAAACAGCCAATTCCGCCATTACACCATAACAGTTATTATGGCAGACAATTTTCAACCTTGCGGTAAGGTATTCTTATATAAGTATTTATATTGAAAAAAAATTATTTATCTAATTCCTCAAGAGGAACAAATCTTTTGATTTCAGCTTCTTCCGTTAATGCTTTTTCGTGCATTACTTTAGAATCATTTTTAGATAAACGGTCTTGTTTTGACATAATTTCAATTGCATTAAGCAATGCTTCTTGAACCAAATCATCTGCATTTACGCCGGGGTGTTTTTTTGCTATTTTTTCTGCTTCTATAGTTAAATCAGGAATTCTTGCCAATAATTCATTATCAGATTTCTTTTTAAATAAATCAGTATGTTCTCTATAGTTAAAACCCTCTGTTTTAGAAGGTTTTTGTTTTCTTCCCATAAAATTAATTGCAGAAATTTTCATATTATTTACCTCTCTTTGCTCAAAATAAAAATTAAACAAATATTTTTTTGTTACTTTTCAAAAAAATATTAAAATTAATGTAAATAGATTATCTGTTTATTAATATAGATGTATTGATAAATAATATAGATTTGTTAAAATTAAATTGCAGATATAATACATCGGAGTATAGATGATGAAAGGCGAACTTAAATTTGAAAATACCGATACAGCAAAAAAATTGGCAGATTATAAAATGCCCAGATTTAACGAATTAACGTCATTTCCTGTTGTTATGCGACAACTTGTTAAAATATTAGATGATTATCTTGAGATATTTTTAGTCCCCGGGGAAGATAAAATGTTAACTCAACCGATGATTAACAGTTATGTCTATAAAAAAATTATAGAAGCTCCAAAAAATAAAGAATATACAAGAAATCACATTGTTTATTTACTTGTTTTAGGAATGCTCAAACAGGTTTTATCTATATCTGAAATAGCTAAATTGTTAGAAATGCAAACAAAACAGTATCCTTTAGAAATTGCTTACAATTATTTTTGTGATGAGATAGAAAATGCCTTAAAAACTACTTTCTCAACAAGAAATTTCACGGAAATAGGGGTACATAATCCTAAGAAAAAAACATTATTATCAGAAAGTATTCGTTCTGCTGTTTTAGCTTTTACAAATGCTATATATGTAAAACAAAGTTTATATTATAAAGAACATAATGCATAAAATTTGTATTGTATAAATTTATTAAAATAATCAAATCTGTACTTTAAAAAAAATTTTATTGTGTTAATATAAAGGTATGTTGATTAGAGAAACGGAAATCCGTTTCTTTTTTATTTAATTAGGATTAAAGGAAAGGCAGGTTTAATTTTGAACAGGGAACGAAAAAATAATTCCGAGTCAAATAAAAATGCACCTTTTGAGTATGTAAACAAACGAGAACTTATGGAAAAAGTTACTCCTGTTATTGAAAATACTCTTATGCGTTACGGGCTTGTGCCTGTTGAAATCGAACTTGTTAAAGAAAATCACAGGTGGTTTTTAAGAATATTTATTTATTCGATGGAAAGAGATGTCAATCTTGATGATTGCGAACATGTTTCAAGAAGTCTGTCTGATTTTCTTGAAGAACTTATTCCTTTTAAATATTATCTTGAAGTTTCTTCTCCCGGAGTTGAGAGAAAAATTAAATCCGATAAAGAATATTTAATTTTTAAGGGAAAAGATATCAGTTTAAAATTAAAAGAAGCTGTTGATGACTCAGGAGAGAAACAATTTGTTGCTAAGATTGTTGATTTTGATGAAAATGAAGGGTTAACAGTATTTGCTTATAAAGACAAAAATAATATTTTAATTAAAAAAGATAATATTTTAAGTGCAAAATTATACTCAAGCGAAATATAGGAGAAAGAATATGATTAAAATCGGAACAGCATTATTTGAGGCTTGTGAAGAACTCGAAAGAGAAAAAGGTATAACAAAAGAAGTTATTATTTCTTCTTTGTGTGATGCTATGGTTACTGCTTATAAAAAAACCATAAAACAAAAAGAAGTACCGAACGTTGAAGCTATTCTTGATGAACAATCAGGTGAAATCGGTGTTTTCAGAACTAAATCAGTTGTTGAAAATGTTACTGATCCGGATTTGGAAATTTCTTTAGAAGATGCAAAAGAAATTGATGATGAAGTTGAACTTGAAGATGAAGTTAAAATTGAAGTTACGCCTGAGAACTTTGGCAGGATTGCAGCTCAAAGTGCAAAACAAGTTATCACTCAAAGAATTCGTGAAGCGGAAAGAAAGCTTGTTCTTGATGAATTTATGGAAAAGAAAGGTACTTTAACTACAGGTATTATTCAAAGAGTTGAAAGCAGAAATGTTATTGTCAACATCGGTAAAACTGATGCCATAATGCCGCAAAAAGAACAAATCCCCGGCGAATACTACAAACCCGGCAACAGAATCAGAGTATTTGTTCTTAATGTTAAAGAAACATCAAGACTTCCTCAAGTTATTGTTTCACACGCACATGCTGAAATTGTAAGAGAATTGTTTGAACTTGAAGTTCCTGAAATCGAAGACGGAATTGTTGAAATCAAATCAATTGCAAGAGAAGCAGGCTACAGAACAAAAATTGCGGTTGCAAGTAATGACCCCGAGGTTGATTCCGTAGGAGCTTGTATCGGACCGAGAGGCAGCAGAATTCAAACTATTATCGGCGAACTTAAAAATGAAAAAATTGATATCGTAAGATATTCTGATAATCCTGTTGAATATATCGTAAGTGCATTATCACCGGCAAGAATTGTATCTGTAGATATTTTGGCTGATGATGAATATTCAAAAGAAGCTTTTGTAATTGTTCCTGATGACCAGTTAAGTTTAGCTATCGGTCGTGACGGACAAAACGTAAGACTTGCTCACAAATTAACAGGCTGGAAAATAGATATTAAGAGCGAAACTCAAGCTGAAAAAATGGATTACAATAATCCTCAACCTCACGCAGAAGAAGAACAAACTGACGCTGCTGACGATGAAGAATACGATGAAATAGCAGAGGAAATTCGTGAACAAGAAGAATATGCGGTTGATGAAGATGATGTTGAAGCATTAGATAATGCAGGTTCAACTGAAGATACCGTAGAAGAATAAATAAAAAAGGAGTAATAAACTATGCAAATTAAGGATTACCAAGTTGTATTATTAGGTGTAATGATAGCATTGGGTTCTGTTGCATCAACTTTTATTTTATCTAAAGCCGTAGTTGATTTTCAAAAAATCCAAACACAAACAATTAAAGTAACGGGAAGTGCCAGCCAAAATGTTACTTCTGACCGTTCTTCATGGGGCTTTTCATTCAAAACAACAAAACCGACATTAAAAGAATGTTATGCAAAATTAAATCAAGATAAGAAAGTTATTGAAGATTTCTTAAAAGCTAACAATATAAATGAAAGTGATATTGAATTTCAAACTATCGGTAACTCTGAAAACTACAGAAGAACTTCAAACGGATATGATACAAATGAAATTGTAAGTTACTCAGCTTGGCGTAATGTAACCGTAAAATCTAACGAAACAGAAAATCTTTCTAAAGTAGCCAAAAGCATTGACACATTAATTGATAAAAACATTGAATTGTCATCAGAGGATGTTCAATATTTTGTTTCAAACTTAGATGATATCAAAGTTAAAATGGTAGGTGAAGCTGCTAAAAATGCTCAAGAAAGAGCAAAATCAATGGTGTCAGGTACAAAAGGGAAAATCGGAACTATGAACAGTGCAAAAATGGGAGTATTCCAAATTGTTCCTGTTGATTCTACCGATGTTTCAGATTACGGTTATAATGATACTTCATCAAAAGAAAAGAAAGTCGTTGCTACCGTTACTGCAACATTTACGGTAAAATAACAACCGACATAAATAACTTAAAAGCTCCTCAATTGAGGAGCTTTTTAATAACTAACCGAATAAAACAACTATTCTACAAAACTGCTCTTGATTTCAGGCTGCTCATTAAAATTGAAAATTGTGTGAGCATATCTTTCCATACGAAGTTTAAACCATCCTAACATGGTGTCTGAACCGTAGATTTTAATAGTACGCATTCTGTCAAAATTTCTGTTGTTACGGTTATAAGATTCATCAATATAGGTTTGGCACTTACAATTTAACTCTTCAACCAAATCATACAGCGTCTTTAACCATGCTGCTTGAACTTGTAAATCATTAACTTTGTACTCTAAAATCATAACCATTTCCTGACTTTACTTGTAGAGAATATCTCACATAACTATTATTATATATGCCGATTAATGGGATTTTCTAAACATGATGAGTCTGCTTGTATAAAGAAATGTTAACTAAATCCGACTCTAAAATTGACGCTAACTATTAGTATAGTTGAATATTAAACTCTATATCCTTTGGATATATTTGTCATTAAAAATTTAGGTTTTTAATAAGTTATTTTTAATATACAATTTAATTAATTACTGAGGATTATTATGTTTGAAAAATTAAAGTCATTATTTAAAAGAGAAAAACAAGAAGAAAAAAAGACTTATAAATATGTCAGCTGTGAATATGTTCAACACGGATTTAATGTTGACTATGAAGATATAAAAATGTGCTGTTTTAATTGCCATGAAGGTGGCGGCAGGCAGATTTTGATTGATAATTACAAAGGTGAAATGATTGATTGGAATAAGTTCTTTAAAGAAAAACGCAAAATGAGAGAACTTAATAAACAGGGGATTATTTTAGACCGTTGTAAAGGTTGTATCTTTTTAAAAGAACGTGAATGGGATGACGAAGATTACATAAATTATATGGTTTTCAACCACTGGACACAATGTAACTGCAAGTGTAAGTACTGTTTCACAAATGAACAATCCGACTTTTTCAATACAAGAAAAAATTATAATATGTATCCCGTAATAAAAAAACTTGTGGATATGGGGAAAGTCAGAGGGGGCGGAGAAATCGGCTTCGGTGGCGGAGAACCTGCTTTGTTACCTGAATTTGAACCTATGGTACACATGCTGCTAGATGCCGGTTGCGACAATATAAGAGTTCACTCGTCAGGCGTTAAGTATTCACCTGCCATTGAAAGAGGTGTTGCAGAGGGGAAACTTATTGTTGTTGTTTCTGTTGACTCGGGAACCCCTGAAACTTATGAAAATATAAAGAGAGTTAAGCACTTTGAGAAGGTATGGGAAAATCTTGCAAGATATGCACAATCTCAAACAGAAAACAAATATAAAGTAAAAACAAAATATATTATTTATCCGCCATACAACGACAACAAAGAAGAAGTTGATAAATTCTTTGATTTGACGGTTAAAGCCGGCATAAAAAGCGTTGTTTTGGATGTAGAAGGCGGTTGGTACGAACATAATAAGTACAAAGTTCCTGATTATTTGTATGAACTTTTAGAATATGCCGAAAATAAAACAAAAGAGCTTGATATGAAATTTGTTGAGTTCTATGACCGTGCAAATCACATGAAAATGCATAAAGAAGAGTACTTAAAGTTAAGAGAAAATGCCGATAACCAATAACCTTATTTCAGATAAATTTAATAAATACAAACATTATTTTACGGATTTGTTTGTGCTTTCTTTTCCGCTGTTAGTCGGACAATTAGGACACATGCTAATTGGTGCAACGGACGTAATTGTCGTTGCGAAGTACAATATAAATTCTTTGGCAGCAGTAAGTATTGCAAATGCTTTACTTTTCACGATATTTATTTTCGGACTCGGTATATTAGATGCAATTTCAATTGTTCTATCTAATATGAGAGGGAAAAAGCAATGTGTTAAAAAATTGTTGTTTTCGTCACTAATTTTTGCATTTATATTAGCCGTTTTGTTTACGTTGATTTGTTATTCAACAATATTTTTTATAGATAAAATGGGTTTTGAACAAAGTCTTATTCCTCTCATAAAGGAATATATTGAAATTGTTTCTTTATCAATTTTTGGAATGTATATTTTTCAGGGGATAAAAGGATTTTTACTTGCTTATGAGATTGTAAATTTCCCTAATTTTATATTGCTGGGGGCAGTATTTGTTAACCTTGTTGCAGATATTGTTTTTGTATTCGGATTTGGAATAATTCCGCCATTAGGCGTAAAAGGTGCTGCTATTGCAACATTATCCGTAAGAATGCTTATGGCGATAATTTTGCTTGCATACGCCTTTAGATTTATAAATTTCAGAGCGAAATTTGATGTTGATTATGTAAAACAGATTACAAAGGTCGGAACGCCGATTGGTGCTGCCTTGATGATTGAATTTTTAGCGTTTAATATAATTACAATTTTAGTAGGAAGAGAAAGCGGATTATATGCCGCAACTCATAATATTCTTATAACAATCTCTTCTGCAACGTTTATGATTCCTCTTTCAATATCTACGGCAGTTGCGGTAAAAGTTGCATATTATTTCGGAGCAAAGAAGCGTGAAGAAATGAAACGCTATTCAATTGCAGGATTAATAATCGGTGTAGGGTTTATGGCAATTGCTTCCTGTATTTTAATAGGATTTCCAAGACAGATGATAAGATTGTTTACTGATAACGCTGATGTAATAAGAACAGCAATCCCGATTGTATTTGTTGCAGCTACTTATCAGGTATTTGACGGATTGCAGGTTGTAGCAGGCGGAATTCTAAAAGGATTTAAAATGACTAAAGCAGTTTCAATTATTGTCCTTACAGGATATTGGCTTATCGGATTACCTACGGCAATTATTTGTGTCGGTAAACTTAAAATGTCATTAAAAGGGTATTGGATAGCTCTTGCAGTTTCGCTTTTAACAATGGGAATTGTAATGTCTTTAATCTCATTATATAAATTTAAACAACTAAAAAGACTTAAAGAGTATAATTAATATCCAATTTTTCGCCATAATATAAATCAAATTCATCGGGAATAAATCTGATAAAACCTGAAAATGGAGTAAAGGTTGTTTCTAAGAAGAAGAGTTTATTTTCAGTTTCTAAAAAGTCAATACGAACAAAATCTATTCCGGATGATAGAATTTCAGAATATTCAATAACTTTTTTATAAAAATCACTTCTTAATTGAAGTTGTTTATCATTAATATAGAAAAATAGTGCAAAATTCATTTGTTCGGCATTTCTGTTCCAAATTCCATATCGCTTATAAGATTTGCCGTTATCGCAGAAGTTAAAACAAATTCTTACAAATTCTACTTTTCCGTTGAAACAGTATGCTTCATATTCTGTTATCTTTTGTTTATTTTCTTCGTTGAACAATAATTCTTCTGCAAAAACCATTGGCTTTATATCTTTATATTGCAGTTCATAGAAGTTCCAATATGCATAATTAATATTTAATGCACCTTTATAGTATCTTGAATATAAATTATAGTTTTTATCCGATAGCTCCGACTTATTTTGTACGATACTTCCTGTTCTCCAAGAATGATTTGTTTTTAAAACAAAGGAATTTGGGCATTTACTGAAATCAATACTTTCAAATGTGCTAGAAACATCGTAAACTTTAGCAACATTAATTTCAGAAATCAATTTTTTTGCATATTTTTTAGACACTAATTTATCTGATAATTTCGTTTTTAAATGGTTTTTATTATAAAGTTTCAACCACTGAATTTTTTCTGTAAAATTTTTAGGATTTTTCAAATTGAGTTCTTTGTTTAATTCCTTTTTGTATTTATATTTTAAAATGTACGGATAAATTTCAGGCGGAATACTTCTAAGAAGATCATATTGAGCAATATATTTAAAATCGGAATAATCTTTGGACGTTCTCATATTAACTCTTTTTATTTTGAAGTTTGTTATATTTAAAGGCTGCAAACCTGACTTTTGCATCGTTACAAAAATCATCAAATGTTTTTAAATAACGGTTATTAGCCATTGCCATTCCGGGACAATAAACGCAATGCTTACAATATTCGTGTTTAAAACAGTCTTTTAAATCTTTTATTTTAATATTTTGAACCGTTTTGAGCTTTGTTTGAGATTTATTATTCCAAATATCTTTTATTGAATCGGATTTTATATTTCCGACAGGTATTGCCCACGATGGGCAAACCATTATATCCCCATTTACCGATATCGATAAACCTGAATATTCACCTCCGCAAATTCTTCTGTTTTTGAATTTCGTACTGTTTAAATCTGATGTAATTTCATCCCTTACATAAAGTAATGAGTCTTTGCTTGTATATAAATGAAACATCTGTTTGTTTTTTATTCTTACATCATCATTATTTCTTGACGGATTATTAAAAAATTTGCAGTCTAAAGAAGCTGTTACTCCCAATTGTTGAGCAAATTTTGCAATCTCCGTACAAGTATCTGCATTTTTTCTCATTGCAAAACATTTTATTTCAACACTTATGTTATTTTCTTTTAATTTTCTGATTACAGATAACGTTTTAAAATGAGAACCTTTTATTCCTGTAATTTCATCATGTATTGCCTCGTTCAGGCTGTACAAACTCAAAGAAACCCTATGAGGATATAAGTTTACTATTTTATCAAATAAAGTATTGTTATCATATAAAGTTTGACCGTTGGTAAAAAATTCCAAAGAAATTCTTTTTTCTCTTATATATTCTGCAATTTTAAGAAAGTCCTTATTTAATGTGCATTCTCCGCCTGATAATATAATTCTTGGAATCCCAAGACTAAAAGCATCATCTATAGCGGGTTTTAGCAACTCAAAACTTAATTCTGTTTTAAAATCTGATTTATCATTTAAGCAATGAATACACTTTTCATTGCAGTTATGTGTTAATTCAATAAAAAGTCGTGGTAAAAAATTATTTTTTACCAACCAAATATTTCGTTCCCTTTCAAATTCTTCGGGTGATGATGAATCGGAATTGTTAAATTCTTTATCCTCATTATTTTTAGACACCTAAATTTACCCCCCCCCTTACACTGATAAGGGTTTCGGGATAAACTATTAATCCTATTGATAACAATTCGGAAAGAAAATCATTCAACTCTGACAGACAATTATTTTCTTTACAAAAATCTGCCAGTGAAGATTCTTTTTCACCGAGAATAAGCATATTCCAAACTTGAGCCGGTATATCCTCTAACTCAATATATTCATGACTTATCTCATTACAAATATATGCTTTTTTAATTTCACCTGTATTGTAAAAAGAAGAAGAAATCCATTTAGGAATTACAATTTTATCAATATCAAACATTTTCAAATTAGTCATATTTTCCAAAAGAACAATTACCTGAACTTAGGCAATATCCTCCGAAACAAACTTTGTTGTATTTTACCCTTTTAGAAACAAATAACTTTTTCATATAAATCCTCTTTAGGCTATATAAATACTTTGTTATATTTTAACAATTTTTTTACGTATTGTCAATTGTTAAAAGCGTTTTCTCCGTTTTATAAGGTCAAAACTTTAAAATCACCTTATTTCCCCGTAAATTTTAACACCTTTAATCGCATCGGAATTTGTAAGTCCAAGGATAACATCCCCGTCTATTGATTTTAGTTTACCAAAATCTTCAATGTGAGCATTGGTAAAGAATGTTTCACCGCCGATTACTTCTAATTCACCCAATGATTTTACTTTTGATCTTGAAAAATCGGCTCCACCCGATAACCTTTTTATATGAAGGAGTCTTTCAATATTAGAATTTGAAAAAACGGCGTTTCCGCCAATGTTTTCGAGATTTCCCGTATCTTTAAACTGTGATTTTGAGAAATCTGCGTAGCCGCCAATCTCTTTTAAGGATTGAAGAGAAGTTAATGCTGAATTAGTAAAAATGGCTTTCCCATTAATCTTTACTACATTTTTAAACATGTCGTTTTCATCTATTCCAAGAGAATCGAATGTTATATTTCTTGTTGGTTGATGATATTCAGAAAGCTCAATTTCTCCTTTTTCATTTTCTGTTGATTTTATTCCAAAGTATTTTAAGATTTGAGGATAATCCTTGTTTGTAATGGCAGCCCCTATTTCTGCCATAAATTTTGCCTGTTCGCTTCTTATTCGTTTTGATTTATCAACTAATGAAAGTTCATCATACAACGAA
>CAYYPD010000001.1:0-66661 GCA_964473445.1 uncultured Muribaculaceae bacterium | reverse complement strand
TAATTTTACTATACTTGAGGTGTTAGTGTTGCGATTGCTTCTTGAACGCACTTATATATTTTTTTATGACGAAATTCTAACTAAAAACCCTGATTATTACTTGTTGGGCAAGTATGCCCAACCGACATTATTTGTTAAAACAGTCTGGCTTTTGTAGTTGTTTCAATAAGTGAAGTTACGAAATTCAATATGTGGTTGCATTATGTTGGCTAATAATTAATTAAAATCTGTTTAATTCAGAAACAATGAGATTCTGAACAGATTGAAAAACTATGCTAACGCTCGTTTTTCTAATTTCTCAGAATGACATGAGTATTGATAATCTAAGAATACATGTCGCCTTGAACTCGTTTCAGGGCTGCAAAGATTTTATTTATTAGACAAAGTGTGCTGTACTACAATAAAATCTATGAGAATTAGGTAGTAATGTTAAATAAAAAATTGAAGTATTAGAATGGAAATAATTAATTTTTATAAATCTAATAATGTTTATAGTAGTTAGTTTCATCAAGATATTTTAAATTAATTAATCCTAACGCAGTTCCTAAAACCCATACAAAGCAAAATAATATGCTTACAAAAAATAAAAAAACAACACCTTTAAAATAATTATTTTTCAATTTTCTTGCTATTGTGCAAGAATTCCATAATAATAGACCAAAAACTAAAATCGGCAAAAATAATATTATACTACATAGTGCAGGTAATTTTACCCAAAAAACTTGAACTCCAAATAATATTAAATATAGAATGCTAGCTATAAATGGTAAAAATTGAGAAAATGTTTTGCTGTTGCTTTTTAAATATTGTTTTGTGCCAAAGCATTTTGCATAATATTTAGAAATAGAAAAAAACTTTAATAAAAATGGGATAGTTTCTGATTCCCTGTGAAAAACCAGCATTTTAGAAATAAATCTTATTTTATAGCCGGCTTTGTTCATTCTGCTTGAAAATTCATTATCTTCTGCCAAATAAATATCTTCATTCATTCCATTTAAAGCTAAATATGTATTCCTGTTTATTATGACATTTGAAGTCATAAATTCTTCACAATCAGCATTTTTAGTATCAAAATCAATGATTTTTCTCCATTCTTTATGAGAAAATAAAGGTGAAAATCTTAGTAATCTTAGGCATTTTTGATAAAACGAGTCATTAGGATTATTCCATTGACATCCGGTAACGGCGGAGTATTCTGCATGTTCTTCAAGAAAATTTATTCCGGTTTCCAACCAATTACTATCAGGGTATGCATCGCTATCAATTAATGATGCATATTTTGAATTTGCAACTTTTACAGCTTGGTTACGTTTTGCTGACATAGTATGCTTTTTAGCTTTTAGTAAATAAATATTTTTATCAATTTTTTTATAATCATCAGCAGAGATAGTATCAAGTATCAAATAAATTTTTACAAGCGGATATTGTTGACGTATTTCAACAATACTATTTTCTAAAAGATAATCAATTTTTCTTGCCGGTATTATTATTGAAACTATATCTTGTAATAACATATTATTTCCTAATTTTATTTACTATATGATACAATAATTCCGGATAATATCTGTAAGTGGAGAGAATATTAACCAGCCAAGCACATTCATAGGTGCAATGGCATTTTGATTTTTTTATAAATTTTCTTATATTTTTTTCTTCAATTGAATTCCAACACTTTGTATAATTGTAACCAAATTGTTCTAAATTTCCAAAACATTTATTTAACATTTCGCAAGGGAATACATCTCCGTTTGAATAAATAATTCCCAACAACTCACCTGCTCTACAAGGAGAAATATATTTATGTTCTTTAAAGTCTTTTATTACATATTTCCAAAGCATTCTGTTCTTAGCATTTAAAATTGCAGAAGTTAAATTATTATTATCATAACCTTTTAAAATTTTATTTTCAATATCATTATATATCGAAGTTTGAAAATCTTTATAAGCGGAAATGACTTTATTTCGAACTTCAATAGGAGCATTCTCAATAGATGAACCTCTGACCAAAGAGCAATTTATATTATCAATTCCTAAATTATTTTTCATATAATTATATGTGTTCATTGCGCATTCATAGTTGTTCTCATTTACTGTAAGTTGAAAAATCGATTGAATTTTAGGTGAATATTTTTTTATTATTTTATTTGATTCCAGAACATTGAGATGTAAGTCTTTTAACATCCTATATTCAGAATGTTTTTCTGCAATAAAGTCATAAGAAAAAAGGAAGAAAACATGTATATCTCTTTTTGCAATCTTTTGACAAAATTCTTCTATTCGTTCCGGCATACTACCGTTAGTAGTAATTGATATTGTTTTAGCAGTAGAATTTAAAAATCAAATATCTGCAATTTCAAACAAATCTTTTCTTAAAAAAGGTTCCCCTCCGGTTAAGGCGATATTTCTTAAACAGTTTCCGGATGTAGAAGCCAATTTTTCAATTTTATCAGTGGAAAGCTCTTTTTTTGCTTTTTTAAAATCAATAAAACAGTGCGGACACCGTGCATTACATCTTTCCGTAACAAATTGAATTAAATAAACAGGATTTTTTCTATATATAAAGGCATTTAAAAATTCGTTAAAAAGGTATAATTTTTTCTTCAAAACAATACTTCCTTGTAGATTTATCAATTTGTAATAATTTTAACATAAATATGAGTCTTTGTAGTAAATATAAAGACTGGAGTGTTGCTTTGGTGATTGATTAATTTATTTAATAGTCTTAAAATTTATTTATGCAAAGATTTATCAAAAATTTGAATTGTGAATACGAAGAAAAAATCAGTGCATTATTAAACAAGGGTTTTTCTTTTGCTTTAAGCGGAATAACTAATTGTACAAAATTAATTATTCTTGCTCAACTTTTGATAAAAAATAATAAAAAGCTTGTTTTTGTTACCGAGACCGAACAAAATGCGTTAAAATTTCAAAATGATTTAAAAATGATGTTTGAAATTGAGTCTGTAATTTTTCCGTATCAGGACGGTTCTATCTACGATACAAATTCTAAAAATCTTTATAAATATGCACGACAATTACAAATTATAGACAATCAGAATGCCGAAAAGATAATTATAATACCGCAAAAAGCGTTGTTTGAAAAATTTGCGACTAAAGATTTTTTTGTAAAAAATGAAATTTCAATAAATGTTGATGATGATATTAATGTAAGTGAAATCGCCTCAAGTTTAGTAAAATTGGGTTATAAGAAAAAAACATTGGTAGCCGATGTCGGTGAATATAGTGTTAGAGGAGATATCATTGACGTTTACCCGCTTAGTGAACATCCTTTCAGAATAGAACTTTGGGGTGATACAGTTACTGACATAAGAATATTTGATAATTCTACTCAAAGAAGTATTGAAAAAGTTAGAAATGTTAAAATTCAACCGATTTACAAATTTTTATCAGATAAAAACTTATACAAAAAAATTGAAAAAGCAATTGATAAAGAAAATGAAAATCAACTTGAGATGTTAGAGGATGTGAAGTCTGAAAACTATTTTGAGGGAATAGAGTATTATGAAAACATATTTAATCCAAATCTAAAGCCTGTAACAGAGCTTTTAAACAGTGATTTTATTTTCATTTTTGATGATTATACTCAATTTAAGTCAAGATATGAGCAAACTGTTGATAATCTTGAAAAACAGTATGATGAGAATATAAAAACGAATTTAACATTAAATATAGATAATAAAAATCATTTAAACTTATCTCAATTTTTAACTACGGTAAGCGGTTTTGAAAAGATTTATTTTGACAATTTTATATCTGATGAATTTGATGTAAATATTGAATTAAATACCGAGTTAATACCGTTTTTTGTGTCAGGTCTTGATGATATTGCAAAATTTGTAAAAGAAAAACTTTCGCAAAAATATCACATTTTAATTTCAACTGAGTACAAAAACAGGGTAGAAGAAATCTTAAAAGAGTATGAAATTCCATATGCATACAGTTCTGATGAGAAGAATGCCGTAATAATTACTGAAGCAATAGTTCTTGCCGGCAGTATTATTGAAGATTGCAAGTTGATTATTATTACGGATAAAGAATTATTTAACAAGCGTTCAAAAGATATAACCGCAACAAGATATAATTACAGACGTGAAAATCTTGATTTTATTGAAACTCTCAATGATATAAAAGAGGGTGATTATATTGTTCACATGGTGCATGGCATCGGGATTTTTAAAGGATTATCAAAACAAGTAATTGATAATGAAGAAAAAGACTATTTGACACTTGAATATGCACACGGTGATAAATTACACATTCCTGCAGAGCAAATTAATATGCTTTGCAGATATCGTGGGTCAGGAAATGCAGTTCCGTCATTATCTAAAATGGGCGGGAATGATTGGAATAATACTAAATCTAAAGTTAAAAAAGCGGTTGAGGATGTTGCTCAAGATTTAATTAATTTATATGCAATGCGTAAATTATCGCAGGGGTATGCGTTCGAGCCTGATACCGTTTGGCAGTATGAAATGGAAGATTCTTTCGGTTATACGGAAACTCCTGACCAAATGAAAGCTATTACTGATACAAAGGCGGATATGGAATCTGATAAACCGATGGATAGACTTATATGCGGAGATGTCGGTTTTGGGAAAACAGAAGTTGCAATAAGAGCCATATTCAAGGCTGTTATGTCATCAAAACAAGCTGCGATAGTAGTTCCTACAACAATTCTTGCAATGCAGCATTATCAAACTATTGCAGAAAGATTTAAGCCGTTTCCTGTAAGAGTTGAATTCCTTTCTCGCTTTAAAACTCCAAAAGAACAAAAAGAAATAATTAAAAAATTGATTTTAGGTGAAGTTGATGTAATTGTCGGAACACACAGGCTTCTTCAAGATGATATACAATTTAAAAATTTAGGCTTATTGGTAATAGATGAAGAGCATAAATTCGGGGTAAAACACAAAGAAAAACTAAAAAGGCTGAAAAAGAACATTGATATTCTTACAATGTCAGCAACACCTATTCCGAGAACCCTTTACATGTCGTTATCAGGCATAAAAGATATGAGCATAATAAATACTCCGCCGACAAACAGACTTCCCGTAAAAACTTTTGTCGGAGAATTTAAAGAGAGTATTGTTAAGAACGCTATCAACTATGAAATAGAAAGAGAAGGTCAGGTATTTTATCTTTATAACAGGGTTGAAAGTATTTATGAGTTCTCGGAACAGTTGAAAAAACTGGTACCGAAAGTTAGACTTGCGGTAGCTCACGGGCAAACGGATAAAAATGAGCTTGAACGAATAATGACGGACTTTTTAAATAAGGAGTATGACGTTCTTCTTTGTACAACAATTATTGAGTCGGGACTTGATATTCCTAATGCAAATACAATGATAATTCATGATGCGGATCGCTTTGGGTTAGCTCAGTTGTATCAGATAAGAGGACGTGTAGGAAGAACGGACAGACAAGCATTTTGCTACTGCCTATATAAAAATCCCAAGAGTTTAACTCAAGATGCAATAAAGAGATTAAAATATATTAAAGAATTTACGAGTCTTGGCAGCGGTTATCAAATTGCTATGCGTGATATTGAAATAAGAGGGATAGGTAACGTACTCGGCACAAAACAGCACGGGCAAATGGTTAATGTCGGATTTGACACTTATTGCCAACTGTTGGAAGAAGCCGTAATGAAGTTAAAAGACGGTAAAGTTGTTGAATATAAACCTGCAATTGTTGATATTAACGTAACTGCATATATTCCTGATGAGTGGGTCGGCTCAAGAGAACAAAAAATGATTGAATATAAACGTTTGGCTGATGTTAAGTCAATGAACGAACTTGAAGTTATTCAAGCAGAGTGGAAAGACAGATTTTCTAAAATGTCTGAGCCTGTTGAAAATCTTATAAAATTGGTAACGTTGCGACTTTCGGCTACACAGGCGGGAATTTCTGTTATAAAAGAATCCGGGAATTATATCAGGATTTACACAAACCTATCAAGGGGTGAATGGAACATTATAAGTACAAAAACAGATAAAAATATTACGAAATATATTCAATACACAATGGCTCCAAAGTCTTGCCCTGACGGGATAGGGATATTATTGGTAAACAATTCTTATATGAAATTTGAAGAAATATTTAACATTCTGTCGAATTTATTTTATCATATATTAAAGATAGGATATGATTATAATCCAAGTAATAATGGTTAGTTAATCCAAGGAGAGAAAAATGAATAAATTTAAAATAGCGGCATTTGCATTTATCGCAATGTTTCTTTTCACAGGTTGTTCTATAAAAAATAACGGTAATGCCATTGTGAAAATAAATGATACCGTAATTACTCAAAAAGAATTTGATAAAGCATACGAAGATGTTTCATCTGACAATATGTTTTCACAAATGGGTATTGATTTACAAAAAGACCCCGATAATGTATTTGCTCTTATGATGAAAGAAAAAGTTATGTCTGAACTTATGGTAAAAGCTTTATTGTCGGAAGAAATGGATAAAAGAAAAATTACCGTAACAAAAGAAGATTTAGCTAAAGCGGAAGAAGAAGTTGTAAGCAAGTTTGGCAACAAAGAACAATTTCAACAAATTTTAAAAATGAACGGAGTTGAATACTCTCAATTCAAAAAAGATTTGGAAGAAGAAATTAAATTAAAGAAATTTGTCGATTCTATTGCAATGGTTTCAATCGGTGAAAGTGAAGCAAAAAAATACTATGATGCAAACCAAGATAAGTTTAAATATCCTCAAAAGGTTAGAGCCTCTCATATTTTAATTGTTGCAAATCCCGAACAAATTAAAGCAAAAATTAAAGAAAAAAATAAAGATATATCTGATGAGGATTTAGAAGTTCAAACCCAACAACAAATGGATGCAAAATTAGAAAAAGCTAAGAAACTTCAATCACAAGTAAAAAGAGCTCCATCAACATTTGCAAAAGTTGCGAAAGAAAACTCTCAAGACCCGGGTAGTGCATTAAACGGCGGTGATTTAGGTTTTTTTGCAAAAGAAGAAATGGTTGAACAATTCTCTGATGTTGCTTTCAAATTAGCTCCTAATACAATCAGCGAAGTAGTTCAAACTCCTTACGGTTATCATATTATTATGGTTACTGACAGAAAAGAAGCAGGCGCTAAGAACTTTGAAGAAACAAAGAAAGATATTATCAATTACCTTGAAAGCCAAGATAAAATTGACATCCTTTCAAATAAAATCGAGTCTTTAAGAAAAGAAGCTAAGATTGAATTCTATAATGAAGATTACAATCCTGAAAATATTCAAAAGAGAATAAAAGAAGTTGCTTCTGAAAATGCTCCTCAAGAATTTGGTAAAAAAACAGACCCGGAAAATAAATAGTTTTTATAATGCAGGATAATATACTTATCCTGCATTTTTTGGAGTAAAAATGTTAGTTAAACAAAATGAATTAGATGATTTATTAAAAAAATTAAGAACTGAGCATAAGACAATTGTTACAACAAACGGATGCTTTGATATATTGCACGTCGGGCATGTAAGATATTTAGAAAAAGCAAAAAGTTTCGGCGATGTTTTGATTGTTGCTCTTAATTCGGATAAATCCGTAAAAAGTATAAAGGGAGAAAGTCGTCCTATTAATAATGAAAATGACAGGGCAGAAGTGTTGAGTGCTTTAAGAAGTGTTGACTATGTTGTTCTGTTTGATGAAGATTCTCCGATTGATTTACTTTTAAGAATAAAACCTGATGTCCATACAAAAGGGGCGGATTATACAATAGAGTCATTACCGGAAGCAAAAGGAATAATAGCAGCAGGCGGAAGAATTGAATTTATCTCATTTGTAGAGGGTAAATCAACAACTTCGATAATTGAAAAAATGCGAAAATCGTAACGAATTTGTGTTTTTTCGCTCAACGTATTAAAATAGAACACAAAAGGAATAATGTAATGAGGGATATAGATACAATGACAGAGTATTCATTAGAAGAAATATCACAAATAATCGGTGGTATCTTAACAAAAGCAGAAGATGTTAAAATTTCAAGATTGGGTCCGCCTTTATTGGCAGATGAACATACACTTGCTTTGGCGTTAAATGAAGAAGAAATCGAAAATCTTGCAAAAACAAAGGCAAAAGCAGCGTTAGTTCCAATCGGAGTAAATTCTGAATTTATTTCAACAATTGAAGCGGAACGCCCGAGATTGGCTATGATGAAATTATTACACTTGTTTTATATGCCGCCAGAATCCAGTGTCGGTATTCATCCGACTGCAACTGTTCACCCGACCGCAAAATTGGGTGAAAATGTATCTGTCGGACCAAATGTAGTTATATCCAGAAATGCTTCAATCGGTAAAAATTCAAAAATATTGGCTAATACGTACATTGGCAGAAGTGTTCAAGTCGGTGAAAATTGCTTATTTCATCCCGGGTGCAATATTGGAGATAACGCTATAATCGGAAACAAAGTTATTTTACAACACGGTGTAAGTATTGCAGCAGACGGTTTCAGTTTTGTAACAGAAAATCCGAATAATATTGAAAATGCAAGACAAGACGGAAGTATTAAACAAGATAACAGTGAACAAAAAATATTTAAAATTCCGTCAATCGGTTCCGTTGTAATCGGTGATGATGTTGAAATCGGTGCTAATACTTGTATAGATAAAGGTACAATTGAAAATACCGTAATCGGCGAACAAACAAAAATTGATAATCTTGTTCAAATCGGTCATAATTGCAAAATCGGTAAAGGTTGTATGATTGTTTCTCAAGTCGGTATTGCAGGAAGCTGTAAAGTTGGCGACAGAACAGTTATCGCAGGTCAAGTCGGAATGGCTGATCACATTGAAATCGGAAGCGATTGTATAGTAATGGCAAAAGCAGGTGTAACAAGAAGTTTCCCTGATAAGACAATCTTAATCGGTGCTCCGGCTATGCCAAGAAAAGACTTCATTAAACACATGAAAGTTATGAAAAAAGCAGAAGATTTAGTTGCTAAATTTAAAGAATATGAACCTTTTATAAAGAGCTTAAAGGACTAGATTTATGAGTACAATAAAAAAAGAAGTTGTTTTAAAATCAGTAGCTCTTATGACAGGTGAAGAATGTGAAGCAAAAGTTTGTCCGTCAGATAAAAAAGGGCTTCGGTTTCACTTAGGAGATAATGTTGTTGAGGCAAACATTGATAATGTTGTTTCAACGGAACATTGTACGGTTATTGGTAATGCCCAAGTGAAGGTAATGCTTATAGAACATTTTATGGCCGCATGTGCAATATGCAAAATTGATTCACTTGATGTATATTTAACTCACTTCGAGTTGCCGATATTAGACGGCGGTTCAAAAAAATGGGTAGAAGCATTCAGAAGTGCGGGCATTGAAAATCCTGATGAAAAAACAAAAACGATTAAAGAGCTTGTTCAATATTTGAACGGAAAGACTCACCTTGTTGTACTTCCGTCCGATAAATTGAACGTAACTTACAGCGTAAACTTTAAACACAAAGATTTAAAAAATCGCTGGGTAAGTTTGAATATTGATAATTTAGATGAAATTATTAATGCAAGAACATTCGGTTATTTGAATGAACTTGAAATGCTACAAAAGGCAGGGTATGCAAGAGGTGCGAGCCTTGAAAATACGGTAGGATTAACAGATGACGGATATACAACGGAGCTTAATTCCGAATTTGAACCCGTAAAACATAAAATTTTAGACTTAATCGGAGATTTTTATCTTGCAGGTTGCAATGTTCTTAACTTTAATGGAGAAATTATCGTAAAAGAAGCAGGTCATACTGTTCACACTATAGTAGCCAAAACGCTGAAAGATAAATTAATGACGGAGGACTAATGGAAGACGAACAAAAATTATCATTTGATATAATGGGCATAATGGAGTTGATACCTCACAGATATCCGTTCCTTTTGGTAGATAGAATTACCGAGTGCGTACCGGGTAAATATTCAAAAGGATACAAAAATTTAACTGCTAATGAGGCATTTTTTGCAGGACATTTCCCCGGAAATCCTGTAATGCCGGGAGTATTGCAACTTGAAGCGTTAGCTCAAATGTCAGCAGGTGCATTAGCTCCTTTGGAAGCATATAGAGATAAATTATTTTTATATGCAGGAGTTGATAACGCTCGTTTTAGAAAAGTTATTCGTCCCGGGGACAGATTTGAAATGGAATCTGAACTTGTTAAATTAAGAGGACCGATTGCAAAAGCTCACGCAAAAGGTTTTGTAGGTGGACAATTGGCAGTAGAAGCAGATTTATTGTTTTCAATAGTAGATAAGAAATAGAGGAGAAGTTTATGGCAATTCATAAAACAGCCATTATTGATGAAAGTGCGATAATTCCGGCAAGTTGCGAAATCGGACCTTTTGTAGTTATAGGAAAAGATGTTAAATTAGGTGAGGATGTTAAAATTTTAGCAAATGCTTATGTTGAATATGCTGAAATTGGTGATAATACAACAATATATCCTTTTGCAAGTATCGGAACCGCACCTCAAGATTTAAGTTATACAGGTCAAAAAACAAAAGTTGTTATCGGACACGATTGTATAATAAAAGAATATGTAACAATAAACAGAGCCGCTGGTGAAGACGGTGCAATCACAAAAATCGGCAATAAATGTTTATTCATGGCTTCTTCTCACGTTGCACACAACTGCGTTGTTGATGATGAAGCAATTTTTGCTAACCTTGCAACAATCGGTGGTCATTGCCATGTTGGAAAGGGTGCTTTCTTAGGCGGAATGAGCGTTTATCACCAAAATCTTACAATCGGAGAGTACACAATTGTTTCAGGTTTCTCTGCAAGCAGAATGGACATTCCGCCGTTTGTAAAAGCTGACGGACGCCCTGCTGTTATTCATGGTCCAAACACAATCGGATTAAAGAGAAGAGGATTTTCTCCCGAAGCAAGAAAAAATATCAGAGAAGTATATAAAATGATTGAATATAGAAAATCAACAATGACAGATACTCTTGCAGAAATTGAAAAGAGATTTGCCGATGATGTTAACGTACAAAGAATTGTTGAGTTTTTCAGAAATTCAAAACGTGGCGTTTATGTCGGTAATAAAGTTACAATAAAAGATGAAGAGGAATAAAATGTCTAATCTTTGGGAAAAATATGCAAAAGTTTTGGTTGATTATTCGGTTAAAGTTCAAAAAGGCGAACTTACAATAATCAGATCAGATTCACCTTTATCTCAACCGCTTGTAAAGGAAATATATAAGCAAGTCTTGTTAAAAGGCGGACATCCTGTTGTAAGAGTCGGAGTAGAAGGCTTAAACGAAGTCTATATAAAGAATGCAAGTGATGAACAACTTGAATATATAGATCCGATGACAAAACTTGAATATGAAGAAGCTAAAAATCTTATTTCAATCGGGGCTCCCGTTAATGTAAAGGGTATGGCAAAATTTGATTCAAAGAAATTAGCAAAACGTTCAAGCGTAATGAAAAGTTTATCGGCAAAAATGCTGAAAAGGGCTGCGGACGGTGAGCTTAAATGGGTCATTGCAGATTTTCCGACAAACGCTTTAGCTCAAGAAGCGAACATGTCGTTGGATGATTATACCGAGTTTTTAACAAAGGCTTGTTATTTGTACCTTGATAATCCTGTTGAAAAATGGATTGAAATTGGCGAAAAACAACAAAAAATAGCTGAATACCTCAATACAAAATCTAAATTGCGTGTTGTTGGTGAAAAAACAGATATTACGTTCAATGTTGCAGGCAGAATTTGGAAAAGTTGTGCCGGAGAGTGTAACTTCCCCGATGGCGAAGTTTATACTTCTCCTGTTGAAGATAGTGCAAACGGTCAAATTTATTTTGATTTTCCTCAAATATACAGAGGAAATGAGGCGCAAAAAGTTCTTTTGACTTTGGTCGATGGTAAAGTAGTTGAAGCTAAAGCCGAAAAAGGTGAAGAATTTTTGAATAATATGTTTGATATGGATGAGGGTTCAAGATTTGTAGGCGAAATTGCTATCGGTACAAATGAAAACATTCAGGATGTAACCGGTAACATTTTGTTTGATCAAAAAATCGGCGGTTCTATTCATATGGCAGTTGGTGCTTCATATCCTGACACTGGCGGAAAGAATGTTTCAGGTTTGCATTGGGACTTAATTAAGAATATGAAAAACGGCGGTCAAATATACGCTGATGATGTTCTTATCTATGAAAACGGAAAGTTTTTAATTTAAATAAAACGGATTATAAAATTCAAAAAGGCGGTAAATAACCGCCTTTTTGAATACTTTTTGTTTTTATTTTAATTATTTTAGAAATAAAAATTTGATTATTTATTTGAATTTTTGAAAACGATTATAAAAAGTGAGGTTTCAGAAGTTCGTAAAGAAACATTAAAATTTGACATTTTTAAATATAAAATTTTGTAAAAGCATGGTTAAAATAAAATTGATATTTTTTATCAATTTATACTTAAGTTTTAGTTATATTGTAATTTTTTTTGTAAATATATCATCATTATATATTTACAAACACAAAAAAAATGTTATGATAAAAAAACGCACTTAAATAAAAACATGCCGAACAGGCAGTTTAAAATTTGGGGAAAATACTTAGAAGGAGATATTATGGATAGGATTGTAAAAAGGGACGGATCTATCGTAGCATTTGATGCAAATAAAATTGAAAATGCTATTATTAAAGCCGCAAAAGTAACTAAAGAATTTTCAGAAGCCGAAGCTGCAAAAGTAACTAAAAAAGTTGTTTTAATGGCACAAGAAGTTGCAAATAAAAAAGAATCTAATTTAAAAGCCCCTACTGTAGAAGAAGTTCAAGATGCTGTTGAATTGGCATTATATTCATTCGGCTATACAGCAACTGCTAAGGCATACATTTTATACCGTGAACAAAGAGCAAGAATCAGAGATTTTGCTTCTACTTTAAACAATGATATGGTTGATGATTATTTAAAACAATTAGATTGGCAAGTTAACGAAAATTCTAACATGGCATATTCTATCCAAGGTTTAAATAACTACATTGCTTCAAATGTAAGCAAAAATTACTGGTTAAATAAAATATACCCTGAAGAAATTAAAAATGCTCACTTAAACGGTGATATCCATATCCACGACTTAAATATTATCTCTGTTTATTGTGTGGGCTGGGATTTAAAAGATTTATTAATGGAAGGTTTTAGGGGTGTTAAAGGAAAAGTTTCAAGTAAGCCTCCAAAACACTTTAGAACAGCTTTAGGTCAAATGGTAAACTTCTTATACACAATGCAAGGTGAAAGTGCAGGGGCTCAAGCATTCTCTAACTTTGATACATTACTTGCACCGTTTGTAAGATATGACAAATTAAACTATGAACAAGTAAAACAATGTTTACAAGAATTTGTCTTTAATATGAATGTTCCGACCAGAGTAGGTTTCCAAACTCCATTTTCAAACGTAACAATGGATTTAACGGTACCGTCTTACTATGCTGATCAACCTGTTATTATCGGTGGCGAATATATGGAAGAAACATATTCGGATTTCCAAAATGAAATGGATATGATAAATAAAGCATTTTTTGAAGTAATGATGGAAGGCGACAGCTTAGGCAGAGTATTCACCTTCCCGATACCAACTTATAACATTACTAAAGACTTTGATTGGGATAATCCTAACATTGCAGGTTTATGGGAAATGAGTGCAAAGTACGGTATTCCTTACTTCTCTAACTTTATTAATTCAGACATGAATCCGGAAGATGCACGTTCTATGTGCTGCAGATTGAGAATTGATAACAGAGAACTTGCTTATAGAGGCGGTGGTTTATTCGGCTCTAATCCGCTAACAGGTTCTATCGGTGTTGTCACAATGAATTTACCGAGAATTGCATATTTAGCAAAAGATAAAAACGAATTCTTAACTTTATTGGAAGAAAGAATGGAAATTGCTAAAAATTCTTTGGAAATAAAGAGAAAATTACTTGAAAAATTAACGGATGCAGGTTTATATCCTTATACAAAATTTTATTTAAGAGATATTAAAGCAAGATTTAATGTGTATTGGAAAAACCACTTCTCAACCATTGGCTTAATCGGTATGAATGAAGCGTGCATGAATTTGTTCGGCAAAGGGTTAGAAACAGAAGAAGGTCAAATGTTTGCTCTTGGTGTTATGGACTTTATGAGAGATAAAATTAAAGAATACCAAATTGCAACAGGTAATAATTATAACTTAGAAGCTACTCCTGCAGAGGGAACAAGCTACAGATTAGCAAAACTCGATAAGAGCAATATGCCGGATATCATTTGTGCTAATGAAGAAGCATACCAACAAGGAGCAGATCCTTACTATTCAAATTCAACACATCTTCCTGTTACTTATACGGATGATATCTTTGAATTATTGGATTTACAAGATGAACTTCAAACAAAATACACAGGCGGAACTGTTGTACACATCTTCGCAGGTGAAAGATTATCAAATACAACTACAATGAAAAATCTGGTAAAGAAAGTATGTACAAACTATAAACTTCCCTACTTTACATTCTCCCCAACGTTCAGTATTTGTGAAAATCACGGGTACATAAAAGGTGAACACGCTATTTGCCCGGAATGCGGAAGTGATTGCGAAATTTATTCAAGAATCGTAGGTTATATAAGACCTGTTCAACAATGGAACAAAGGTAAACGTGCAGAGTTTGCGGTAAGAAAAACTTTCGATTTAGATAAGATTGCGTGCGAATGCAATTCGTAATAGCAGGACTAAAAAAAACTTCTTTACTGGATTATCCCGATAAAATAAGTGCGATAGTATTCACTCAAGGTTGCAACTTTAGGTGCGGATACTGTCATAATCCGGATTTATTAGAAGTAAATTCAAAGAAAGACATCTGTTCTACGGATGTCTTCTTTGAGTTCTTAAAAAAAAGAAAAGGGATTTTAGACGGGGTTGTAATTACGGGCGGAGAACCTACTTTGCAAAAAGATTTAATTCCGTTTATAAAGGCTGTTAAAGAGTTGGAATACCTTGTTAAACTTGATACAAACGGTTCAAATCCTTATGTTTTGGAAGAACTTTTGAACTTGCATTTGATTGATTATGTTGCAATGGATATAAAAGCCCCTTTAGCAAGGTATAAAGAAATTGTGTGCGTAAATGTTGATACATCAAAAATTCAAAATAGCATAAATCTGCTTTTTAACTCTAATATAGATTTTGAATTTAGAACTACTGTAATGAAATCCCAACTTGGGATTAAAGATTTCAAAGAAATCGGCGAACTTATCAAAAATGCTCCAAGGTATTATCTTCAAAAATTTGAAGCTAAAACAAAAATCCAAGATGAAAATTTAGCCAATGAAAAAACTTATTCTAATGCCGAATTTGAAGAAATAATTGAAATGTTAAAGCAAAATATAAAAATTGTTGAATTAAGGTAATAATAAAACGTAAAGAGAGTTTTAATTTGTATCTTGTTATTTTGTGTTACAATTTTATTGTAAACAGTACAAAAAGAACGGAGTAATACATGAAAAAACTTTCTTCACTTCAAATTGAAAGATTAAAGTATCAACCGAAACTTCCGAGATCTTTAGCCGGCGGAATTAATAACTTAACAATGGTTGAAGGCTCTAAAACAGAATGTGTTAAAGACGCAGAACAAATTAAAGAACTTTTTAAAAATACATACGGAAAACCTGTAGTTACTTTTAAAACATCTGCTCAAAGCACTCCTTGCGAAAGAAGAAATATAGGCGTTATTTTATCAGGCGGACAAGCCCCCGGCGGACATAACGTTATCGCAGGTTTATATGATGCTTTAAAACAAGCTAATTCTGAAAACAAATTATATGGTTTTTTAGGTGGTCCGAGCGGTATTATTGAAGGTAAATATATTGAATTTACTGATGAAATAATCAATGCTTACAGAAATACGGGCGGATTTGATATCATCGGTTCAGGAAGAACAAAACTTGAAACAGAAGAACAATTCCAAAAATCTTTAAATGTTTGCAAAAACTTAGGTATTACAGGTGTTGTAATCATCGGTGGTGATGATTCAAACACTAATGCAGCTTTGTTAGCCGAATGGTTTGTAAAAAACAATACAGGTATTCAAGTTATCGGATGTCCGAAAACAATTGACGGCGACTTAAAGAATGATCAAATAGAAATTTCTTTCGGTTTTGATACGGCTACAAAAACTTATGCCGAATTAATCGGTAATATTTTAAGAGATGCAAACTCTGCTAAAAAGTATTGGCACTTTGTAAAATTAATGGGTAGAAGTGCTACTCACGTTGGTCTTGAAGTTGCTCTTCAAACTCAACCTAATATTACTTTGATTTCAGAAGAAGTTGAAGAAAGAAAAATGTCATTAAAACAAATCGTTGATTATATGGCAGGTATTATTGCAAAAAGAGCTGAAATGGGTAAAAACTTTGGTATTGCTTTAATTCCTGAAGGTTTAATTGAATTTATTCCTGAAATTAAATCAATGATTGCTAACTTAAATGATGTTTTAGCAGTTTTAGAAAATGATGAAGCATACAAAACCGCTGATGAAAATACAAAATTCAACATTATTAAATCTGAATTGAGTGCTGAAAATGCAGCAGTTTACACTTCATTACCTACAATGATTAAACAACAATTGTTAATGGACAGAGATCCTCACGGTAACGTTCAAGTTTCAAAAATTGAAACAGAAAAATTGTTAATTGAAATGGTTGGCAAAAAATTAGAAGAAATGAGAAAAGAGGGTAAATATAACGGTAAATTCTCAGCTCAATGCCACTTCTTCGGTTATGAAGGCCGATGTGCATTTCCTTCTAACTTTGATGCTGATTATTGCTATTCACTAGGTTTCAACGCATTTGCTTTAATGAAGTTTGGCTTAACAGGTTATTTATCATCAGTCAAGAACCTTTCAGCTCCGGCTTCCGAATGGGTTGCAGGCGGGGTTCCGTTAACAATGATGATGAATATGGAAAAACGTCACGGACAATATAAACCTGTAATTAAAAAAGCATTGGTTGAATTAAACGGACCTGTATTCAAAGCATTAGAAGAACACAGAGAAAAATGGGCACTTGAAGACAGATACATTTTCCCGGGTTCAATTCAATACTTTGGCCCATCAAGTGTTTGTGATATTACAACTGAAACTTTAAAACTTGAAAACAGTTCAAAGTTAACTACAGTGTAATTTGTAAGATACATATATACCGCTTTTAAATAAGCGGTATTTTTTATGTTTTATTATTGGTAATCCAGGGTTTTGCTTAGTTCTGATGAGTACTCTAAAAAGTGGATATAAGGGTCGGATTTTTTATCGTGTCGGTTAGATTCTTTAAGGGATGCCAAACGACATTACTTGTTAAAATAAGTTGTTTTACTGATAAAACATTCATGGCGAGGTTTGGACTCAATATAATCGGGAGAATTCTCTTATTACAGTTGACGGAGTGGCATTTCAGTGGAATAAATCTTCTGACTGTTGGGCTTGCCGTGGTAAAGGTTTATCTCCTGAAGATGAAGAGAATTGTATCGGACGTTTTGTTGTGGACGTAAACGGATCTGCTAATCCTATCCGATTTGACAAAAATATTTTCTTCTTTTTAGCAATAAAAGATAAAGAGATTGTTCCTGCAGAAGTTGCAACAACAAGTAACTGCAATAAGCAAGTAGTCAAAGGGGTTATCTAAAGTTTTAAGAGATAGTGCTATTAAATATTACTAAAAATTGTTATTTAGAGGAACAATTTAATTATATAAGGGAAATAAAGAAAAAAACCTACAACAACGCTTATTATTGCGACCAAAAGCACCATTCCTGCTGACATATCTTTTGCCATTTCTACAAGTTTAGAGTAATTGTTCTTATAAACTGCATCAAGGGTAAACTCTATTACAGAATTTAGCATTTCGCAAACAAGAACAATTGCAATCATAATAAGCAATATGCATTTATCTGTAGAAGTAAATCCAAGGATAATTGCCGGTACAAATGCAATTATCGCAATTATAACTTCAATAACAAAATTTCGTTGTGAGCTTATTGCTAATTTTAAACCCCTAACTGCGTTTGATATACTTTCAGCCACTCCTGATGACTTAAATCTTGTCATTTTACAACTGCCTTTGCTTTATTTTGTACCTCTACCATGAAATTATAATCTTCTTCTCTTTGGTGGTCAAAACCTAGCAGGTGCAATATCCCGTGGGCTATTATGTAGTAAAGTTCATCTTCAAAAGCAGTATTATTTTCTTTTGCCTGTGTTTCAATTTTATCTAATGAAACAACAATTTCCCCAAGATGAATTTCTCCGTCTATGATAAATCTTTCTTCTTCCGATGAGTCTGCAAATATAGCAAAAGTAATTACATCAGTCGGAGAATCTTTATGTCTGTATTCTTTGTTTATCCTGTGGATATTTTCATTTGTAGTTAAAACAATATCCCAAAAGACTTGTGAATATTTTTCATTTACAAGGCAAGATAAATCCATAACATTTTTTTGCTCAAAAATATAATCGGCAATTTTAACAACATTGTTATAAATTTTTACTTCATCAATATTGTAGCTTTCATATAAGTTTTCTATAAAAATATTAATTTTCGTTTTTGCCGGTTTCATCTTGTTTCATTTTCTCTTTATTTTGAATATCTTCAATTGCTTCTTGATACTTAATTCTCTTGTGGAATACGGAACGAAGTACTCTTGAAAGAGTTTCTGCAATTATTTTTATGTCTTTTAATGTCAATGGGCTATCAGATAATTGATTATCATCTAATCTGTCTTTGATAATTTTGTGTATTAAAGCATCCAGCTCTTCTTGAGAGTGGTCTTTTAATGTTCTTGAAGCTGATTCAACAGCATCTGCAATCATTAATATTGCGGTTTCTTTTGTATTCGGTTTTGGTCCTGTATAACGGAATTGTTCTTCTTTAACATTTTCAGCCCCTTCTTGTGCTACTGCCTGATTATAGAAGTAGCTTGCCAAAGAATCTCCGTGGTGTTGAATGATAAAGTCTTGAATAACTTCCGGAATATTATATTCTTTTGCATAAGCAAGACCGTCTTTTGTGTGTGATGTGATAATCATTTTGCTTGAACGGGGCGTCAATTTTTCATGAGGGTTCTCTATTCCGCTATATGTTTGGTTTTCTACAAAGAACAGAGGCCGAACAATTTTCCCTATATCGTGATATAAAGCCCCGACTCTTGCTAAAACAGGGTTCGCCCCGATTGCTTCAGCTGCTGACTCTGCCAAATTGGAAACTCTTAAACTGTGTTCAAATGTTCCCGGGGCAGCTTCATGCAATTTTTTAAGTAACGGTTGATTATAATCTCCTAATTCTGCCAATCCGAATTGAGTAATTACTTTAAACCAGTTTTCTAAGAACGGAAGTATGCCGACTGCAAAAACCCCTGATAAAAATCCGTTCAAGATACCTGCTAAAATATCTTGAATTAATCTGTCAAAGCCTAAATCATAATATACGCATAAAATAATTATTAACATTGAAAGTGAAGTATAAGCTCCAACTTTTATTAAATCATATCTTCTTGAATATTTTATTATTGTCATACCTATTGTGGCAACGATTACAGACAATATAAATACTGACATAGCCAATGCCGAGAATTGCAAAGACAATGTAATGATAGTAAGCAGTGTAACCGTTATGAAAAATGATGTTCTCGGATTTAAAAATACCGATAAAATAATAGCAAAGAACGGGAACGGAAGTATAAATACCGACCAGTTAACAGGTAAAACTGTTGCCAGTGCAGCAATCAGTAGTGATAAAACTGCAACCAGGGACATGTGTCTTTTAGTCAGGAGTTTAGGCTCAAAATACTTCATGTAGCCGAATATCGAGAATATACCGATACCGACAAGGCATAAAATTCCCAGAATACCTTTATAATTAATTCTTAAAATATTATAGCCTGCTTTGCTCAATGCCTCTTTCTTTACTTGTGTAACAGGTTCCCCGACTTTTATAATCGTATCACCTTTATTGAATTTTACTTTAATCGGAGAAACCGTATCTCTTGCATTTTTTCTGGCATTTGCGGTAGCTTCTTCATCCACAATCATATTTGGAACAATAACTTGCTCCAATAAATAAGTTATTATTCTTACTTCTTTATTTGTAGTATTTAGGTCAATATTTCTTCTTATAATTTTTGCAAGATTGTTTTCTTCCAAATCTTTTTCAGTAATACCTTCACTTAATACATTAATCAAGGTACCGTTTGAAATATCAAAAACTTTATTCAACGCTTCTTCATTTGCATTTAAGAAAAATCCTACTACCATTGCTCTTGACGAAACATCCGATAAATCAAGAACAACTTCAAGTTCTTTTTTCTTTTCATATTCACTTAAATCACTGTGTCTGATATTTTTTATTTGCTCGATAAATTCGTTTAAGTTGTTTTTTATGTAGATGTCATCCCCGGGAGTATAAATAAAATCAACCTTTTGAGCGACTTCTTTTCTACGAACTTCCGTTTTTATCGTATCAATAACTTCAATGTTTTTAGGTGCAACTACCATTACTTTACTTGTGTTATCAGCATCTAAAATCGGCTGAAAGAAAAAGTATTTTGAAACTAATATGCCCGTAAAAACTAATGTGAAAGAAATGATTAATGCCAGATTTGTTAATCTTTTCGGCGATTTAAAATATTCTAAATTTTTTTCTATATTGAGTTTTTTCATAATATTCACTTATTTCTTATTACTACACTAATTTTACAACAATTGCAGTATTTTGCAAAATTGGTAAATTGTTTGTACTTTTACTTTGAAGATAATATAATTTATATAAAGTATTTTATCATCGGTAGATATATGCAATTCAATAATCGCTTAATGAGAAAATTGTTCAAGTTAATAATAGTTGTCTGTGTGCTTGAGTGTACATACTTATTTGTTCTTCCGATTATTGCGAATAAATTTTTGGAAACCGATTATTTTCAAAATTTGATAAGCAGTAAAACAAATGCAAAATTAGATTATTCAAATGTTAAAATAAGGACTCATTTTCTGCCTGCAATATCCCTGTCTGCCGATTTAATGATGTTATCGGACAAAAATACGGAAGAAATTTTTATTAATACTTCAAATACTAAGGTAACTTTAAAACTATTGCCTCTAATAAAGAAGAAAGTACAATTCACGGACTTATCAGCCGATTTATTCAATTCAAACATAATTAAAGATAAACAAGGTAATTATAATTTTCAAAAATTATTCCCGTCAAAAAATAAAAATAAATTTAAGTTTATTATTAAAAATTCAAACTTAAACATATCAGAATTAAGTTTGAATTTTGAAGACGAGCTTTTGAATAAAGAGGTTTCTCTTAATACCGAATTATTGAATTTTAACTTTAATTCCAAAAAACACAATTGCAATTTAATTACAAAAGGCTCTATCGTACAAGATGACAAAAAAAGCGATTTTGATATAAATATAATATCCGAATTCCCGTTTTCTAAAAAAATCAAAGCAGATATGCTTAAAGGGGATATCAAAGCATACGGCATTGATTTAAGTACTTTGCAACCGTTTATAAAAGCGTACTTAGATAATGGTATAACAGAACTTTCAGGTTTTATTGAATTTTTCCAGCTCTCATCAACAATAAATGATGATAATGAAAACAGAGTAATTCTAAATACAACTTTAAATGATGTCATTTATTCAAGAGTAGGGTGGAACAATAAGGTTATTGCAGAAGGTGCAAATAAATTCAATGCAAATCTTGAAATAAGTGACGGGTTAATTGAAATTAAAAATTTTGGTTATAATGCAAATCAAGTAAGTGCGAAGGCTGACGGAACAGTAAAACTTGCGGAAACAGTTGAACTTGATATAAACATTGATGTTCCGAAATCAAAAGCAGAAAATATTCTTCCTTTATTACCGCCAAACTTACCGCCTGAACTAAGGACAACGGAAAAGGCAAAAATGTACGAGGTTTATGGTGATGTAGAGGGTAAAGTTAATGTAAAAGGTAAATGCCCGAAACCTGATATAACAGGTTACATAAAGGCAAGGAATGTTCATGTTTTAGATAAATCATTACACCACACCCATAAAGGAACTTTAGATTTTGTATTTAACAAGCGTACAATGGATATGGATATTCTTGTTGAACTGGAAGACAAACAGAATGCTAAAATAACCGGTTATACATACTTGTTTAGAGAGGGATTAAACCACATTTTTGTTAAAACTACAAATAACGTAGATTTTCCTATTGCTCAAAAAATACTGATTCCGATTGCTAAAGTTTTTAATATGCAGCTTGGTCCTCTTTTTGAAATGGACATAAAAAAAGGCAAAGGAACCGTTAATCTTGAAGTTTTAGCGTCAATAGAAGAGGCACACATAAAAGGGTCAGGCTCATTTGACTATGCACAAATTACTTACAACGGTTTATTTGGTGAAGTAAAAGACGGAAAAGGACGTGTTGATTTTAATGATGACATTATTTCTTTTAAATCCGAACGTGCTCTTGTGAAAAATAATCCTTTAGAGATAGAGGGCAAAGTAAAAATCAACGAAAATCTTGATTTTAATATTTCAACACCTGTCGCTCAAGCTGATGATGTGCTTGAGATAATAAATAAAAGTGAACTTCTTAAAGATGTAAAACAAGGTCTTGCTATACTGACGGATGCCTCAGGACCTATCAGGTTATTTGTTAATATTAAATCTAAAATAGTCCCTGTTCCGTACGGACATGCACCTCTTCCTCCGGAAGAAGCATTTGAAGATATGAAAGTTAATGGTGCCGTTTATCTTTTGGGTGATGAATGTAAAATTGAGGGATTTTATACTCCGATTGAAAAAGTAAAAGGAATTGTTAATTTTACGGAAACACTTGTTAATTTACAAGGTTTAACAGGCATTGTCGGCACATCTCCTTTAAAAATTGACGGGCAAATATTAACGGATATGGCAACAAAAGTTCCTGATGTTGATATCGTTATCACAAGTAAATCCGTAAATCTTAAAGATACAATTAAGTTCTTAACAAAAGCTTATCTGTATCCGAAAGAATATCCCGATTTATCATTGTTATATGATATTGCATCAAAACACGATTTATATTTCAAATATAAGGCAAAATCTATTGATTTTCTTATGGATAAAGCCTATGCCGTGATGAATTTTATCCCTGATAAAGCTGATAATCCGATAAAAGCAAAATCGGGTAAGGTTGTAATGGAAAATGCAAAAGTAAAAGTTAACGATGTAAATATCGGCTTTTATGATTCTGATTTGAATGTGTCAGGTGAAGTTCGAAATGTTGATACTGTTAATCCGATTTATAATTTAAAAATTAAATCGGACAGGCTTAATCTTGAAAAATTAAATGATACATCTAAAATTACAATAATGCCAAAAGAGTTGAGAAATATATTTACTCAATTTAAAAACTATAAAGGTATTGCAAATATTGACGTAGCAATCAAAGAGAACCTTTTAGACGGGAACCTGAACTTGAACGGATTATCTATGACTCACTCAAAAACAGATATTCCGATGATTTTTGACGACATTTTGGTTAACTTTAAAAAAGATAAAATATATATTGATAATATGACTGCAAATATCGGCTCAATGCCATTCTTTGGGAATTTCAGCATATCCGATTATATGAAAAATCCTAAATTTAGCGGTTATATAACCTCAAAAATGACAAATGAATTTTTGCGGGATTATATAAAAAATGATTTCATCAATAAAATTCAACTAAAAGGAGATATTAGTTTATCTGCCGATTTTTCAGGTACTTCGAACAATTTACATTTTGAGCCGAGACTAACGTTAAACCAAGGGGCTGATGTTATTTATGATAATACTGATTTTGGAGAAACAGCAGATAAACGAGAGTTTAAAGGTGTTGTAAATATAACTCCGAATAAAATTAACATAAAACAGTTTGATTATATTAAATACATCTCCTCTCAAAACAATAAGTCTAACCCGATAAACTTTGCAACTTTAAGCGGAGATTTCATATTAAATAATAATAAATTTATACCGGAAAAAGTTTTCTTTAAAACAAACAAAAATTTATCTGCAAATTTATTAAATGTATTTTTCAAAAATAAAGTATTTTCTCAGGGAAATATCAGTTCAGATATTAAATATTATAATGATGTAAAAACAAATGTCGGTAAATTGCTTGGAAACGTTGATTGTCAAAGTTTAAATATCCCTTTACACGATATTACAATCAAGAAAATCAATATTGACGGAAATAATAATACAGTTGATATCAGACTCTTCGGGTTTATCTCCGATTCTAAAATAAGTGTAAAATCCGTACTTGAAAATGAAATAACCGTAAGACCTGTTATAAAGTCTTTAGATATATATGCTGATAAAATAAATGACAATATGTTGTTCAGAAACCTTTCTCAAACACATAATGCAATGAACACGAAAAATAATTTCAAAAGCCTTGACCTTTCCGGCTTATCAGTTGAAAACGGTAAACTTGAAATAAAAGAACTCGTAATAAAATCAATGACCGCAAATAATTTCAGTTCCGACTTTAACATAAACAAAAACGGTATGTTTACGGCGGACAATATGAAATTAGAAGTCGGACAAGGCGTAATAAACGGAAAAATTAACTATAATTTATCTGACTCAACAATGAAAGGTGATTTTGAACTTAATAATGTTGATGCAAATTATGTTGCAGAAACACTGTTTGACAGTAGAAACCAGATATACGGAAATGCGAAGGGCAAAATTTTACTTGAGTCAAAGGGTTTAACAAATAATGAGATAATAAAAAATCTTCAAGGGCTCGTATTTTTTGAAGTTATAGACGGAAGAATGCCGAAGCTCGGGTCAATAGAGTATCTGTTGCGTGCAGGCAACATTGTAAAAAGCGGAATTACAGGCTTTACACTAAACAGTGTATTAGAGCTTCTTAACTTGGTAAAAACAGGTTATTTCAGAAATATTAACGGAACTTGCGGTATTGAAAACGGCATTGCAAAAGATATTGAAATATTTTCACAAGGTGAAAACATGAGCTTATATATACATGGAAACTACGATATAAGCCAAACAAACGCAGATTTTGAAATTTTGGGAAAACTTTCAAAAAGAATTTCAACCATTTTTGGTACCGTAGGAAATACGTCATTAAACACATTCTTTAAATTAATCCCCGGTATTTCATTGCTTGATTTTAAACAAAAAGATATGGTTGAAAATGTAGAAAAAATACCGTCATTTACGAACGGCAGTTATGAATCCAGAGTATTCCAAGCAATAATCAACGGAAATATTAATGAAACAAGCTCTGTACAAAGTTTTAAATGGGTCGAATAATTCCGTTATTAATGGCAATGTTCGCAGGTATGATTTTCAGATTCACTGTGAGAGTGGTGAGAACAATTAGCTTCACTTACTTGAATTAATTTACCTGCAATATAATTTTCAACGGCTTTATCCGCATTTCCTGAGATTCCTGCATATAAATCAATCCCGTATTCTTTAAGTGCACTGATTGCACAACCGCCAATACCTCCACAAATTAACACATTAATTTTGTTTTCTTCAAGCAAATATGCAAGGGCGCTGTGACCGAGTTCGTTTGAAGAAACTATTTGGGAATTAACAATTTTACCGTTTTCAACATCATAAACTTTAAATTCTTCCGTATGTCCAAAGTGCTGAAAAACAACACCATCATGATATGTAACTGCAATTTTCATAATATAAACTCCTCTTTATAATAATAGCAAAAAAATTTTTTTATTCAATCATTAAGTTTTATGAAGTATTAAAATACTTGTTATAATTGGGTTTTCAAAAAAATTGAAATTAATTTAAACCAAACACGCAATTATTGATTTTATATATACTTTATATATATGTAGATGATAAAACATCAGATAAATAAAATGAAAACCTAATTAAAAATTTTATATTCATACTTACCTTACTTACTACCTTTACTAACACACGAGGAAATTGAAAAAGATTTCAGAGGAACCATAAAAAGTTCCTTTTTTTTTGCGAAATTTCCGTAGGGTGAAACCCGAGTAATGCGGAGGCAATGCGAATTACAATGTAGTGAAATGAGCACTTGCCGGAGCTAAGGAAATTGTTTCCAACAAAATCAATGTAATCATATCAATAATCGGTCTGTATAAAGCGAGCGGCGGTATTGATTTATATAACCTGCACGAAGATATTTAAGATTATAATTTATATCAACTTTAAAAGTGATAGAATCAGATAATAATTATGTAGAATTGTACCTTTAAAAATTGTAAAAAATTTTTAATAATGATATTAGTAAAAATATCAAATAGGAGATTTTTATATGAAGTACAGAAAACTTGGCAATTTAGAAGTTTCCGCAATCGGCTTAGGTTGTATGGGAATGAGCCACGGCTACGGCGACTCTGCGGATAAAAACAAAATGATTAAATTAATTCGTTACGCTTACGAAAACTTAGGTGTTACATTCTTTGATACTGCTGAATCTTATGACCCTTTTACAAATGAAGAATTAGTAGGTGAATCTCTAAAACCAATTAGAGATAAAGTAAAAATTGCTACAAAATTCTGTATTACAATAGAAGAAAATAATAATCAAGTTTTAGATTTTCGTCCCGAAACAATCAAAAAGTCAATTGAAAGTTCTTTGAAAAGGCTTCAAACAGATTATGTTGAGTAATACTATATGCACAGAGTTTGTAAATAATTATTATTTTATAAGAGGATAAAAAATGAAAAAGATTTTACTTTTAATTCTACCAATATTGATACTTTGTGCAGGATGTACATTTGCAAATAATAAAACAGAAGGAGTAAATATGAACGACAAAAAGATTTTAATAGCATATTTTTCTTGGAGCGGTAACACAAAATATATCGCTGAAAAAATTCATAATACAGTAGGCGGAGATATGTTCCAAATAGAAACCGAAACTCCGTATCCTGAAGATTATAATGAAGCGGCGTATGGGGTAGCTAAAAAACAGCACGAAGAAAATATTAAACCGAAATTAAAAGATAATGGTGCTGTCTCCGGCTATGATGTAATATTTGTCGGAACTCCTGTTTGGTGGTACGAAATGGCACCTGCCGTAAAGACATTCTTAACCGAAAATAATTTTGAAGGCAAAACAATTGTTCCGTTTATTACCCACGGCGGGGGCGGTAAATACACAATTGCAGAAAATATGGGGAAACTTGCAAAAGGTTCAAAAGTTTTAAACCCGTTTGTTGTTGCAGGACGTGGCGGCAACTCTGTTCAAAATGATATTGATACTTGGCTGATAGAACTTGAATAAAAATTTTAATTAACAAAAAATACCCTAGAATCTTTATTGGATTTTAGGGTATTTTATATTTTTTATTAGATATTTTTCCCCATATTGTATGCTTGTTCTAATAAATCTTTTCTGTTTTGAACCTCATTTGAACTTTCAAGTCCTCCTGCTTCCATAAATCCCTTTAAGTTAACTCCGTCAAAACAATCAATCCATCCTTTAACGCCGTTTAGCACAGTATTTGCAACCCCTTTTTCTGCATCGGCAGAAGTGGTTATAACATAAATTTCACTAAAATTTTTACCCGTAACAAATAGTGAGTTTGCTCTATCTATAAGTGTTTTCATTTGTCCTGACATTTCATAGTAATAAATAGGTGTCGCCCAAACTATAACATCAGCTTCCTTCATTTTTGTTGTTATTTCATTGGCATCATCGTTAATTACGCATTTACCGAGTTTTTGACAAGCTAAACAACCTTTGCAAAATTTTATTTCTTTATCTTTTAATGATACAAATTCAACATTATGCCCGACTTCTATCGCACCTTTTTTAACTTCTTTCGCTAATATTTCAGAGTTAGCGTTATTTCTTAAACTTGTTGAGATGATTAAGACTTTTTTCATTTTTAACTCCCTTAAATATTTACTTATCATTGATTTTTTACATTAAATATAGTAGATTTCTCATATATTGATTATAATCAGATACAAAAATTTTGAAAAGAACTTTTCAGAAAAAGAAAGGGGAAATATATTAATGAAACACAAAGTAAAATTAACCGTTATTGATAAAAAATTATATCCTGAATTGCAACAAGAATACCGATCTGACCCTAATTCAGGCATGTACCCTTGCTATAATGCAGGGAATGTCGGTTGTCCTTGCCCAACAAATAAAGTCTTTTCGATACTATGTTAATGACAAAGTACTTTTAATGCGTTTGTATCTTATTGTAATAAAACATCCGATTAGCTTGACTTTGTAAAAAAGTTTAGAATATCATGTTTTATAGAGAAAAGGGAAAGGATTGGGGTTTTATTTATGAGAAGTTCATCATTATCCAGATCAAATCTTTCAAATGAAAAAGTTGCATTTCTTTCAGAAATGAGAAATGAAGCCGAACATAATTCTTTTAATGCCGAAAACAATGAACCGAAAGCATATAAACGTCCTAACAGACAAAAAGAACTTGATATGTTATGGCAAAATTTTAAAATAAGCACTAAAGATGAAAAATCTCCCGGAATATATTTATTAACCGGTTTTATTGCAGGTGCTTTATGTATGTTCATTATGAATGCAGTTTTGAGTATTGGTACAGTTTCAACTGATGACCCGAATGTAGCAACATTAGGTCAACCAAAATTTGAAAAGAAATTTTCAAGAAAAAGTAAACTTCCTCAAATAAACTCTCAAATTGCTGTAGTTCCGTCTGAAGCAGGAGCAATTCAAGAAACAGTTGCAAAAACAGAAAATTATACCGTAAAAAGCGGTGATTCTATGAGTTCTATCGTTTATCGTTTCTACGGGAAATATGACCCAAGTAAAGTTGAAAAAATCAAACAAGTTAATAACTTATCAAGTGAACACAAACTTTCAATCGGACAAGAACTTATTATTCCGCTTGATTAGTTAAAAACGTAATTTGCTTATTACCATAAATTTTGGCTTTGATTAATTCAAAGCCTTTTTTATATATTTCTTTTTCGATGGGATGTTCTAAAATTACAATGCCGTCATCATTTAAGATATTTTTTTCTTTAATTATTTTTAAAGTTTTTTCATATAAATCCGACTCATAAGGGGGGTCAATAAAAATAACATCCGCTTTTATATTTACCTTTAAGAGATTTTTTAACGTATCCCCAAAATACAATTCAGGTTTTAAGTTTAAACTTTTAAAAGAATTCTGAATTGCTAAAGCAGTTTTTTTATCTTTCTCAAAAGAAAGAACTCTAAAACCTCTTGAAACAGCTTCAAGGCTCATAATTCCACTACCTGAAAATAAATCAAAAAATATTTTATCGTCAAAATCAATCATGGATGAAAGAGCATTAAAAATACCCTGCCTTGTTTTTGATAGAGTAGGTTTTATATTTTCAAAATCAGGAGTCTTTATCTTCCTTGAATTATATATTCCGCCTGTAATTTGCATATTAAAGTTCTATTTTTTCACCTGTAGAATTTTCGTCATAAACCTTTATACTGCCTAATATATTAGACCATTTTGCAAACAAATTTTGAGAATAGTGAGGCATTTTGTTTTCGTAAGAAGCTAATACAACACCCTCTTTCCCTTGGAAAGCTCGTCTTATTACACAAGTGTTTTTTGATTCACTGCACCATGTTATCATCGCATCATCAAAATCTTGTTTTATATAATACGGTTCAATATCTCTATAATTAAGTCTGTCTTTGCCTAATTGTTTATGCAAAATCGTCATAGGAGAAATTCCGGTATTATTTGTTGCTCGTTCAACAAACACAACCATTTCCGTATAAGATTCTTTTGATTGATTATTTGGAACAAAACACCTTTTAGATGCAACGTTATCAGGACTTTCAACCTTATGCCAGCCGCCTTCGGGAAACGTAAAACTGATTGAATCTTTTGCAAAACAAACATTTTGAATTAAAAAAATACTTAATAAAACCAATACCTTTTTCATTATATTAACTCCCATGCAGGCTTTTCGGTTGCCGAATAAATTCTTACATCCTCGTCTTTTAAAATATTGTTGAAAATTTCAACAACAAATCTTTCACTATGGAAATGCCCCAAATCAATAACAGTCATATTTGTAGCACTAAGTGCCTGATGATGTTTTAAATCACCTGTTATAAATACATCAATACCGATTTCTTCAAGATTTGAAATAAATTCCGCTCCGCTGCCCGAACAAAACGCTATTGAACTGTATGTTTTTCTGTTTCCGTTAACAACTTTTATGCTCGGCAAACAAAAAACGGTCTTAAGTTTTGATATCAGTTTTGAAAAATTTTGTTCTTCATCAAACTTTTTATATTTTATAAATTCAAATGCCGTATCCAAATCGGTAAAACCGCATTTTTCAGCCAGATATTCACTTACTCCGCCTTGTGCTATATCTAAATTTGTATGAGCCGAATAAATTTGAATGTTATTTTGAATTGCCTTAATTATGAACGGCGAATTTATAACTTTAATACTGTTAAAAAATACAGGGTGATGAGATATTATCAAATCGCATTTTTTGTTTATTGCTTCATCAACAGTATAAGGTGTAACGTCTAACGTTAATAAAACCCCGGAAGTTTGCTTGTTGCCAAGGTTTATTTGCCAACCCGAGTTATCCCACTTTTGCATTGTGTTTAATGGGGCAAAATCCTCTATTTTCTTTATTATTCTATTGACCTGTTCCATAAATTCTTTCTAATATCTTTCGTGCAGCAGTTTCTTTATCAGTTCTTTCAATATGATAGATTTCAAGTTTTTTGTCAATTACATATAGCTCGTTATAATCTGATGAAAAACCTGTATCTTTTCTTGAAATATCATTTGCACAAATAAAATCGCAATTTTTCTTTTTGATTTTTACTTTTGCATTTTCTATTAAATTTTGACTTTCGGCACAAAAGCCGACTACTGTTTGATTTTTATTCTTTATTTTACACATTTCTTGCAAAATATCAGGATTTTCAACAAGTTCAATTGTTAGGGAATTACCGTCTTTTTTAATTTTGTGTTCGGATTTATTTTTAACTCTGTAATCACTAACTGCAGCAGCCATAATAAGTAAATCGGCTGTTTTAAATTCTGTCTTAACTTCGTTATACATTTCTTCTGCGGTCTGAACATTGATTACTTTATAATTTTTATCAGCCGTAACGGTTGATATAAGAACAACTTCCGCTCCTAACTTATAAGAGTTGTCTGCAATGGCAATTCCCATTTTCCCGGAACTGTAATTGCCGATGTATCTTACGGCATCAATATTCTCTTTTGTTCCGCCTGCGGTAATTACAACTTTTTTCCCTTTTAATATTTGCTTTGGCAAAAGACAATTTTTAACTGTTTCAAATATTACGTTTATATCGGCAAGTCTGCCTTTTCCGTTTGTTCCGCAAGCAAGGAAACCGCTTTCAGGCTCAACAATTTTAACTCCTCGCTCTTGTAATAGTTTTAAGTTTGTTTGTATGGAAATATTCTCCCACATATTTGTATTCATACAAGGAGCAATGACAACCTGTTTTTTATAAGCACAAAATGTTGAAGTTAAAAGGTTATCACAAATCCCGTGCGTAATTTTTGAAATTGTATTTGCACTTATCGGAGCAATTAAAAATATATCCGATTCATCAACAAGCGAAATATGCTCAGGCTTATATTCTTTTATTTCAAATTGTTCTATATCAACAGAATTTTGGCTTAACGACTCCAAAGTTGTTTTGGTAATAAAGTTTAAGGCATTCGGAGTAACAACAACCTTTACATTTGCATTGTTCTTTTTGAATAACCTGATTAGCTCGCATATTTTATATGCTGCAATTGCCCCCGTTATTCCGATTAAAACTGTTTTCCCTTTTAGCATTTGTTACTTTCCTGCTGATTTGTAAATTTCATCAAGCCGATTTAAAGCATCCTCTAAATTATCGTTAACAACCCTGTAATCAAAGAGCTTTCCCTCTTCAATTTCACGATATGCTTCATGTAATCTTCTTTGTATAGTTTCTTCATCTTCCGTATGTCTGCCACGAAGCCTTGCTTCAAGTTCTTCAAAAGACGGAGGCATTATAAAAACACTTATTGCATTTGGCATTTTTTCTTTAACCTGCTTTGCACCCTGAACTTCAATTTCCAGAATGACATCAGTACCTGTTTTTAAAGTATTTTCAACAAAACTTTTCTTTGTTCCGTAAAAATTACCGCTAAATTCAGCCCATTCAAGAAAATCATTATTTTCAATTTCTTGTTTAAATTCCTCTTTTGTTATGAAGAAATAATTAACCCCGTTTTGTTCACCCGTCCTCGGTTTTCTTGTTGTTGCCGATACGGATAATTTTATTTCAGGATTTTTTTTCAAAAATTTCTTTAATATAGTACCTTTTCCGACACCGGAACATCCTGCAATTATAAAAAGTCTGCCTTCCATAGTTATCCTTATTAAATATTTTTATTGATTATACTATTCTTTATAAGAATATTCCACTATTTTTTAAAGGCAGATATTTTATTTTTAGATTTTCCCGATTATCCAAGCGTGAATATCGTTGTAAATAATAAATAACATAAGGAAAATCAGTAAATAGAAGAAAAAGTTGCTGACTTTTTCAACAAATACCTTATTAACAGGTTTCCCTGTAATTTTTTCTATAATTAAAAACATTAAATGTCCGCCGTCTAAAGCCGGAATTGGCAGTAAGTTTATTAATGCAAGGTTTAAAGAAATCATTGCAGTTAATAAAAGTCCGTTGAATAAGCCTTTATACGCAATCATTTCAGTTCCGATTTTTGCAATTGCAATAATACCGTTCATCTCGCTCATCGGAACTTTACCGGTAAATAATTTGCCCAATGTATAAACCATTAAATCCAAATTATAATTTGCATAGTTTATGGTCGCTTTTGTTAAATCAATTATATTTTTTGTTTCAGCATAATTTTCTTCATAAGTTTGCATTATGCCGACAATCCCCTCTTTATTTGAGTAGAATGTCTTTAACTGAATTTCTTCTCCATCTCTTTTTACAATCACACTAATAGGCTTTTTGGTATCGGAAACTGCAAAAGCAATATCATTTAAAGTTGAATCAGTGTCAAGAGTATATTCTTCGTTGTAATTAATTTTATCTCTTAAATCTTTTTGTGTATCAGTTAATGTAATTTCGCCGTTTTCATATTTTGCTATCCCGATTATATTATCAAAACTTAATTCTACAGGATTTTCATCAGTAAACTTAGGAAGTTTAACTTTTGTCCCCGTAGGAATTACTTCTTTCTCAGCAAATTCAGGGTTTAATGCTTTTAATTCTTCAAGTTTTTTATTAACGATTGCTTCATCAACCATTCCGTCAAACTCTTTTGATAAATTAAAGTATTTATTAATTGTTATAGGATAAACTACTTTTGTTCCGTTTACGGAGTACAAAATATCATTTTCTTTTAAACCTGCATCTAATACTGATTCCACTGCAGATGGTGCAAATTTTGCAAATCTGACAGTCATACTGTTTTCAGGAAGGTGTTGCCATATCATACCTGTTAAAAATATGATTACATAAGCTAAAATAAAGTTACACAAAACCCCTGCCGATATAACAAATGCTCTTGCCCCTACTGACTTATTTGAAAATCTTAAGGGTGAATCTTTCGGTAAATCAGAGTTTTCATCATCATCGGGAAACGAAACATAACCGCCAAGTAAGCAGGCATGCACTAAAATTTCCATATCACCTACTTGTTTTTTATATAAAGTAGGTCCAAACGGTAACCCGAATCCGAATTTATCAACTTTCATCCCTACCAATTTTGCAGCAAAAAAATGTCCCGCTTCATGAATTAAAATCAGTAAGCTCAAAAGTAAAATCATTATTATAAAGCTTGAAAACATGTGTAAAAAAGTCATTTTTTTAATTCTCATCTATCTGCTATAATTTGTATTATATGATAAAGTTAATCGAAAAACTACTGAACTTAATATATATACAACCTTGTTATTTTTGTCATTCAACAAGGGAAGATTCTTTGTTGTGCAGCAAATGTCGTTCTAAAATTCACTTTATGCCCAAAGGAGTTTATAGGGAATTTCAAAACTGTGATATTTATGCATGCACAACATACGACGATATTATAAAGAAGTTAATTCGAGATTTAAAATATAACAATCAAAAAAAAATGGCTAAAATTCAATCAGAATTAATGTTTGAATATTGGCAGAAACTAAAAACAGAAAATGAATTTATTGTTTTGCCTGTACCAATTCACAAATTAAGACGTAAAGAGCGTAAATATAACCACATGGATATAGTTGCCGATGAATTCGCAAAATTAGCCGGCTATAAAGTCAATAAAAATTTCATAGTAAGAACTAAAGACACATTAAAACAATATAACCTGCATAAACAGGAGAGAATTAAAAATATAAAAAATGCATTTGATTTGAACCTTAATGAAAATATTGATAAAACCGCAAATTTATTAATAATCGACGATATAACTTCAACCGGTATAACCTTTAATGAGATAATAAGATTATTGAAAAAGAACGGGTATAAAAATGTTACGGCATTAGCCCTTGCAACACCCGATATTTGGAATTAATTATGGAAAATCAGTAAAATAAGCATTTATAATGGTCCGGCAAAATTTTTATTTCGAGGGTTTATATTAATATGAAGATATCTTTCTATAATAATGCGTCTAATCGGTCTTTCGGGTTAAAACCTGTATTAAACTGTTCATTAAAAAATAATGAACAGGCAGTTGCTTATGAAACGGAAGATACAAAAGAAGATGCAAAATTTTTACAAGAGTTATGTGATAAATATCACGATAAATTTTTCTTTTTAAAGAAAGATAGAAAATTCGATTTAACGAGAGATAAAATTTTTATTTTAAAAGACAAAAATGAATCTCCAATTGCTTATGCAAAATGCCGGAAACAGGGTGGAGCTATGCAGGTTGATTTTTTCTCATCAAGAGTGGACATAAAAAATCAAGGAGCAGGTACTGCGTTAATGGCAGGGATAGCACAAAGTGCCATTAACCATAAAATAGATTCCATAATTGTAAATAATCCTGATGGCGCATGGGCATTCTATTACAGGTGCGGATTTAGAACAAATGATGATATTACCGAATTAAATGCAGAACCGACAAGACAGCAGGAAAGAACAATGTCTGACTTAATAAATCGTGTTAAAGTTAATCTATAAATCAGTTTTTCTGCTAATTAGCTGACATGTACAAAAAATACACAAATTAAGGTTGTTATAATACCGACAACAATCAGAGATATTGTAGCCATTACAACTTGTTTCTCTTTATGTTTTTCAAGGCAAGAGGCAGTACCTAAAACATGGCTTGTAGCTCCGATTGCGATTCCTTTTGAAATATCACTTTTAATATGGAAAAATTTTAATAATCTGTGTCCGAACACTGCACCAAAAAGTCCCGTAATGGCAACTATGCACGCAGTAAGTTCAGGAATACCGCCGATAATTTTTGATATTTCAATTGCAATAGGTGCCGTTACGGATTTAGGAATTAACGAAGATACAATACTTAAATCAGAATGAAATAATTTACCTATTGTTACTGCTGATGTAATTGCAATAATTGAAGCCGTAAAAAATCCTATAAATACCGCTCTTTTATTCTTTGAAAGTAAATAGAAATTTTTATATAACGGATATGCAAGAGAAATTGTAGCAGGTCCCAACAACAAAGTAAGCAACGAACAATACTCATTGTAGTCCTCAAAGCTGACATGAAAGCTTTCAAGTATAATTATCAAAATAATACTCGTCAAAAACATCGGTGGTAAAAATTTAAAAATTTTATATTTTTGAACTTTCCTTGCAACAAGAAATAAAAAAAACGTTAAAGCAAGCCAAAGAATATTAATCATTTTTGGAATTCCTCATTTTCTTTAGCCTTGTATATTTAATAATACTTTCAACAACAAAAGCGGTTATAACCATTGTAAGTACAGCTGAAATTGCAATATTTAAAACAATAGGAACAAGTTGCTTTTCTATTAAACCATAGTATGAAACAATTCCGACTAAAAACGGAATAAAAAGCAACGGCATATATTTAAGCAAAAATTCACAAATATTTTTTATCCACTCTTCTTTTATTATTTTAAACTGCAAAAGTAAAAATAAAACAATTATCCCAATAATAGGCGTAGGGATAACAAACGCAACACTTTTAGAAATCATATTACATACAAATAATATAAAAACTAAAATTAAAAAACCTGATATATAACTGAAAAATTCTTTAACCATTATGTAAAAAGCGTATCACAAATAATTATTATGTGTTATAATTTCCCTAAAGGTGGTTTTAAATGAAAAATGTATCTTTCTGTCCCAGACCGTTTGAAGAAATTGAAATAAGCATTACCGGAGAAGTGTACACTTGTTGTCCAAATTGGAATAATTTTTATTCCATAGGAAATATACATAAAGATACTTTAGAAAATATTTGGAATTCTAAAAACGCAATAGATGTTAGAAAAAGAATATTGAATAATGACTATTCAATTTGTGATATAAACAGATGTTTATACTTGAAACAGAACGACTTTAAAACTGCGTATGAAACAAATTACAAAGCAGTAATGAATGAGTATCCTAAAACTGTAAAGTTTGTTTATGATAAAGAATGTAATATTGACTGTAAAATATGTAGAGATAAGATTACTCGACTAACAGAGAATGAGCTTGAAGTATTAAATTCGAAAATTGACACATTCTTTCTCCCTATACTTAGATCTGCAAAGATATTAATTATAAATGCAGCAGGAGATCCATTCGGTTCAAGGCATAGCCGTTTATTAATAAAACAAGCTGCACAAACATATCCGGATTTAAAATTCGACATTCATACAAATGGAATTCTTTGTAATGAAGAAAATTTAAAGAAATTAAATGTTACACCAGACAGAATAAGCATAATAAGAATATCAATACATGCTGCAACTCCTCAAACATACGGTAAAATAGTTACTAACGGGGAATTTTATTTTCCTAAAATTATTAGTAACTTGAAATATCTATCTACATTGAAAAGTAAGTATGAATTTCCTATATTTATTCAATTTGTTATTTTACCTGATAATTATAAAGAGATTCCTTCTTTCATCAGATTAGCAGAACAATTAAATGTATTGCCGACTTTTTGGGAATATAGAAGAGAAAATTGTGCTTATGAGAATAAAGAACACCTATTCATCTATCAGAAAAAACATCCGCTATATACTGATCTTGTAAAAGTATTACAACATCCAAAGGTGAAACAATATAAGAGATTTTTCTCCCCATTATTTTTTGACCTGATAGAATCTTAAAGAAATACAAATTTTATGCAAGGTATTATATTTGATTTTAACGGAACATTATTTTTTGACTCAGAACTTCATTATGAGGCGTGGAGAATATATTCCGAAAAATTAAGAGGATATAAATTTACGGATGAAGAAATGCGTTTACACATGTTTGGACGCACAAATGCAGATATTATAGAATATGCTATCGGCAGAAAACCTACAGCTGAAATGGTTGAGAAAATCGGCAAAGAGAAAGAAGAATTATACAGACAAATGTGTTTAAAAGATAAAGAGCATTTTGTTTTAGCTCCTTATGCCGAAAAATTTCTAAATTACCTTAAATCAAAGAATATCCCAAGAACAATTGCAACAATGTCAGATTGGGACAATGTTTCATTTTACATAAAAGAGTTTAAACTTGAACAGTGGTTTGATATTGATAAAATAGTCTATTCTGACGGCAAAATAAAAGGAAAACCTGCTCCTGATATTTATGAAATAGCAGCAAAAAAAATAAATTTATCCCCAAAAGATTGCATTGTAGTAGAAGATTCTTTAGCAGGTATTGAATCGGCTCATTACGCAAAAATTGGAAAGATAATAGCAATAGCTTCTGTCGAGAGTGATGAATTTTATTCAAAATCACCATACGTTGACAATATCATTCATAATTATAAAGAATTGCTTGATTTAAAACTATTATAATCAATCTAAATTTAATTTTATGAGATTTAAAATATAGAAATTTTCTGTATTTTAAATTTTATTATTAAGTTTTGTAAATTTATAAAACAAAACACGCACATAAAATTTTTCACGGTCATTAAAGAAAACGTAAGACTCATAAAAGTCTAAACTGAACAACTATCTACCAAAACTAACCTAGTTAACGCTCTTGAAAAAGAGCTTTTTTTTTGCTCAAAAAACGGGTATAATACAAAAACACTGTTTATAAACAGTAAAAATCGGGCTTGTAATAAATATAGATATAAAAAGGAAGAAAAAATGGCAGAAGGAAAAGATCCTGCATTATCACAATTAGAGCAATCGCTTATTAACTTTTTAACGCAAAAGAAAGAAGTTGAAGAGCAAGTTGCAGGTGGTGCAAGGCGTGTAAGAGGGCTAACAATGGGACTTGATTTAAGGGATGAAAAGAAACCTTGTTTCAGCGTTCAAATTGGTATGTGCGAAGCTGTGTTTAACATAAATAGCGGACTGAAAGAAAAAGGCAATTGTTTTGGGATTGAAAGATATATAATAGATTGGTTTTCTCGCCCAAGTGTAAACCACGAACTAAAAATGGTCGTAGCAGCCGCACTAAAGAAAAAATAAAAGATAAAGAATATTAAAAAGCAGGTTTTAAATACCTGCTTTTTATCTTATAAATTAAAATCAAATTTAGTAGTAACAGGAAATTCCTCTGTTATCGGGATTACAACATTTTGCCCTTTTTTGAAAATTATAAGTTTTGCAACCCAAGGTGCGTCTTTGCCTATGTATTCTCTTGAAAATTTAATATCATGTTGATTTCCGTTTACGTCTGTTGCATATCCGTCAGAAAGAACAAGTTTTCCGCCTTTACATAAGAATTTTGCTTTTTTGTTTTCTTGTACATATATTACAGCCTTATCGCCTTTTTTAAACACCAACTTACCGTTAATAAATACATCTTTTCTTATTACAACATTTAATTTTCCTGCCCCTGAAATTGTTCGTTGAGATTTAGTCCTTTTCATTCCAAGCAAAACTTTTGTATCTTTAGGAACTTTTACCGTTTGAGCAAAAGTTCCTAATGCAGTAAAACAAAAAACAATAAGTAAACAAAAAACTTTTTTCATACATAAATCTCCATTTTCATAAAAAAGAGCCTATTAAATGCTCTTTCTTGTATTTAGTGTTTTACATTATTAACCAACATACATAATAACTTGACCTTGTTCAACGGCTTGCCCGTTTTCAACGCAGATTTCAGTTATTTTGCCTGAAGCCTCAGCTTCAATTTCGTTCATTAATTTCATTGCTTCTATAATACATACAACTTGTCCTTTTGCAACCGTATCGCCAACTTTAACAAACGGATCTGCATCAGGAGATGGTGCATTATAAAAAGTTCCTATCATAGGAGAAGTGATTGGTGTACCTGTATGTTCAGCCTTTTTAGGAGCTTCTTGTTTTACTGCCGGAGCAGAAATTACTTGTGAAGTAACTGTTGCCGGCGGAACATAAACACCTTGAGGCATTACCGATTCAACTTTTTTCTCTCTTTTTAAGCAAATAGTTTCTTCTTCATTTTCTAAAGAAATTTCGCTTAAATCTTGCTCATAAACAATATTTGCCAACTTCTCCAAAAGTTTTAAATCAAAATTCATTATTTATTACTTGTCCTTATACTCTGTCTAAATATTCGTTTGTTCTGGTGTCAACTCTGATAACTGTACCCGTTGTAACGAAGAACGGAACGTTAACAACTGCACCTGTTTCTAATGTAGCAGGTTTAGTACCGCCTTGAGCTGTATTTCCCTTTTCAGCCGGAGGTGTATCAACAACTTCTAATTCTACAAAGTTCGGAATATCAATACCGATAATATTTGTTCCGTGAAGTAAAATTGCAACATTCATATTTTCTTTTAAATATTTAACACCGTCGCCAATTTTATCAGCACCAACAGAAATTTGTTCGTATGTTTCTAAATCCATCATTACATAGTCATTACCTTCTTTGTAAAGGTATTGCATATCTCTTTTATCTAATGTAGCTTTTGCAACTTTTTCACCTGCTCTGAAAGTTTTTTCAACAACGTTGCCTGTTTCTGCATTCTTTAATTTTGTTCTTACAAATGCAGCTCCTTTTCCCGGTTTAACGTGCATAAATTCTACTACGTTCCAAAGACCGCCATCAATTTCTAATGTTAAGCCTGTTTTTAAATCGTTTACTGAAATCATTCATTTATCCTTTTCTGTGATTACACTTTATTTCACTTTAAAATATATCATAAACTTACCGTTTTTCGCAAAAATTTCATTTTTAGAAAAACGAATAGATACATTTCTTTAAAATTAGTAAAAAAAATGACCGAAATATCGGTCAAACAGTTTACGAGTGAGAGTGGAATATGTATAGCATTATATTACTTTCAAATTCCTGCCCCCGTATATTATCCGATTATCTATTTATACGGCTATAAAAAGTTTAGATTTTATAGGTAACATGGCTATTATTATTAAGATATGTTAAGAAAATATATATTTTATATTTAAAGTTTAGCAATTTTTTATATCCAAAATACTTTATATAAGTGCGAGAGATAAATCATAAAAGAGATAAAAACACAAATAAACAAGGATATTAAGAGAGAACTAAAAACTAAAATAACTGCAAGATTGAGAGAAGAGAAGAAAAACAAGTACGCGTACTCAACTTACTTTAATTTGATTTGATTTAAAATTTCATACTTACCTTACTTACTACTAAAACACGATGGATAGTAAAATAATTTTCTTTTACATTCCGAATTGTTTGGGACACACAATAGGTCCCTTTTTTTTGCATTTTTACAGATAATTTTACAGATAATATTAATTGCATTAAAAAAGAGAGTCATTAAGACTCTCTTTTTGCAACTGTTTCAAAGACTATTTAATGTTTGAAAAAGTCCAAGCATCATTTGATGGAGGTTTTGTTGCTGCTTGGTAATCAGAACCTGATACTCCGCCTTCATCTTGTTCATGAGCTATCGGTTTATACAACCTGTTGTAGTATTCGATAACCATTCTGTCTGAGTTGAAGTATGATTCAGCTGTTCTGATAGCCTGACGCATCATAATAGCCCATTTTGTCTTGTCATTATAGTATGTCGGAATAATTTGATTTTCAATAATATCCATCATACATTCGTAGTCTTTTTTGTGTCTTTCTTCCCAAGGAATATTGTCATCTAATCCCGGATACTCAATTGTGTAACCGTTAATTCCCGGGAATGTACCTTCAACTGTCCAGCCGTCGTATGTTGATAAGTGCAATGCACCGTTAGCATTAGCTGACATGCCTGAAGTACCTGAAGCTTCGAACGGTCTTAAAGGTGTATTTAACCAAATATCAGAAGCTCTCTTTAATTTTCCGCTTAATTCTAATTCATAACCTGTAAGGACAACAACATTTTTCATTGTATATGAACATCTTAAGATTTTGTTGAACATTTCTCTGCCGATAACATCATCAGGATGGAATTTACCTGCGAAGATTAATTGAACTTTATTTTCATTTAACAGTTTTAAAATTCTGTTTTCATCCATAAAGATTAACCAAGCACGTTTGTAATCAGCAAATCTTCTTGCCCAAGTAATTGTTAAAACGTTAGGATCAAGTCTTTTCCCTACAGTATTTGCGATAAATTCAAATACTTCACGTTTCATTTCTTTTTTAGCATCTAATAATGCTTCTAAGTTATCAGTTTTCATTCTGTCATCTTGCCAGTAGTGAAGATTTACAGCGTTTGTGATAGCTCTAATCGGGCATCTTCCGTCAACCCAATTCCACATTTTATTTGAAACCAAACCGTGTAATTGAGATACAGCGTTAGCTAATCTTGACATTCTTAAAGCTGCAACTGTTAATGAGAATTGTTCGCCGCCTAATTTTACTGCATCTTCTCTTGAGCAACCTGCGAAGAAACCGCCTTTTAATAAGTTATCTACGAAGTGAACTTCGTTACCTGCTGCTACAGGAGTGTGAGTTGTAAATACAACTTTTTCTTTAACTTTGTTTAAATCATTCCCGTATTGGTGTAATAATTCAAATGCTGCGGGAAGAGCATGACCTTCATTTAAGTGAACACAATCGAAATTGTATCCGATTTTTTGAAGGAATCTGATACCTGCAATACCAAGAACTGTTTCTTGAGAAATTCTGATTTTTTCATTTCCGTCATACAACTTGTAAGAAATTGAACGAGCCCATTCAGAGTTTTCTTCAATATCTGTTGTTAAGAAATAAACAGGGCAAGTATCGAAGATGCCGGGTTCAAGTTTAAATGCTTTAACTTTAACCTTCTCTCCATATACTTCTACTTCTACTGTTTCGTTAGTGTCTGTTAAGAAATCATAATGTTTTCTTATGTAAGCAACTTCAACATTACCATCATGGTCTATTCTTTGGTTATAGTATCCATAAGACCAAAGCATTGTTACACCAACCATAGGCATTTGTAAGTATCCTGCAGATAACATGTGCGAACCTGCTAAGAATCCTAACCCACCTGAATAAGTTGCTATAGATTGATCAATTGCAATTTCCATTGAGAAATATGCTACATTTGGTAAACCCATTGATTCTCCTTTGTTCTGAACTGTTTTGTATACTAACTATCTAGTGTTATTAATAAATAATTTAATAATTCTACTAAATCAATTTAGCAACAGAATACCAAAAAAAAATTTTTTTATCTATATTTTTTTTAATATTACATTTCAAAGTGTGTTAATATTAATAAAAAATATTCTCATGTTCCAGTAATAACCGAGAATTATTTTTAATTGGTATTAAAAAAACTTAACATTTAGGAAAGTAAAAATGAAATTAGCGGTTTTTGATTTTGATTCAACTCTTATGGAAGGTGAAACTCTTGAGTTTATTGCAAAAGAGTATGAAATTGAAAAATTGATGAAAGAAATTACAACACAAGCAATGGAAGGTAAAATAGACTTTTTTGAGAGTCTTACTAAAAGAGTAGCTCTTTTAAAGGGTGCAGATGAAAATAAAATTACTGATATCTGCAAAAACCTGCCTTATACACAAGGTGCAAAAGAAACAATTACAGAATTAAAAAAAATGGGATATAAAGTTATTTGTTTTTCAGGCGGCTATGAAACAGCTACAATTCCTGCTCAAAATGTATTAGGGTATGACGCTCAATTCTCAAATATATTACATTTTAAAGACGGGAAAATGACAGGTTTAGTCGGCGGTGAAATGATGTTTGGTGATTCAAAAGGTAAAATGCTAAAAAGATTGCAAGCTCTTCTTAATATCAGCGAAGAAAATACCATGACAGTTGGTGACGGAGCGAATGATTTGAGCATGTTTAAATATGCAAAAACAAAAGTTGCCTTCTGTGCAAAACCTGTTGTTCGTGAAAATGCAAATATAATTATAAATAACAAGGATTTAACGGAAATTTTAAATAACTTATAATATTTGTATTTATTTACAAATGAGTTTAGAATTTATAATATGCAGCAAGACGTCAATTTTAAGAATATTTTAATAAGTACTATAATTTCAATTATAGTAATAGTTTGTATTGAGTTCTTTAGACCTTATGAAATTATTGATTTGAGTTTTGTTGAGAACATTTTTAATGACATAAAGCAATCTCAAAACATTTCTCCTGAACGCTTATATATAAATGTTTGGAGAATTGCAAAAAACGAATATGTTGATAAAACAATGAACGGTCAAGATTGGCAAAGATGGCGTAACAGATACAACGGCAAAATTAAAACAAAAGCTGATGCTAAAGTCTCTATTAATACAATGCTTGCAAGTTTAAATGATAATTACACAAAATTTCTTTCGGCAGGGTCTTTTGCAAAACAAAAAATTATTTTAGATTCCAAAATTACAGGAGTAGGTGTTATTTACAATAAAATCGGAGATGAAGTTGTTATCGATAACGTTTTAAAAAATTCTTCGGCTTTTTCTCAAAATGTGCTTCCCGGCGATAAAATTGTAAGTATTGACGGGTTTTCAACAAAAGAACTTGAAACTTCTCAAATTCAGAATTTAATTGAAAAATCAGGTTCAACTGCTGTTATGGAAGTACAAAGAGGGGATGAAGTTTTAGTAAAAAAACTTGAAAAAGCGGAAATTCCGCTGGATACAATGAGATATAAAATAACAGATGATAATATCGGAATAATTAACCTGACGACAATTATGGGAGAAGATGCTCTTAAAGATTTTTGGGAAATTATTTTAAATACAAATAAAACAAAAGGTTTAATTATTGACCTGAGAAATAATTATGGCGGAATTTTGTCAAATGCACTTCAAATGTCTGATATGATGATGAAAAATACTAAAATCATTGATTTAGAAACAAGAGGAAAGCAAAAATTTGAAATTTATTCCGATGAAAATTCTGATTTTATTGAAAAACCGATTGTAATATTGGTCAATAAAAAGACTGCAAGTGCCGCAGAAATTTTAACGGGAGCTTTAAGGCACGGTTTAGGTGCAGTTGTTATAGGACAAAATACCTTTGGAAAAAATTCCGTTCAGCACGTTATTCCTCTGTCAGACAATACCGGTTTATTTATAACAACAGATAAATACATTCTTCCGAATAATGAAGATATATCAAATGTCGGCATAACACCTGATTTGTATTTAAATAAACCTGCTGATTATAAAGGTTCGGATTATGGGCTTAATGAAGCAATAAAGATAATTAACAAAGAAACAAAAAATGCGTTTAATTAGTGCTTTCATGTGCAATATTTACGGTTTCTTCTATATTAAAGGTTTCTTCAATCTCTTTATTTGTAAGATAAACTAAGTATTCAATATTTCCTTTCGGTCCTTTTATAGGGGAAAAAGTTAAACCTTTAACGTATAATCTTAAATTTTTGCAGTAATTTATAACTTTTTCTATAACTTCAATATGCGTTTCTTTCTCTCTGACAACGCCATTTTTCCCCACCTGTTCTTTGTCTGCTTCAAATTGAGGTTTTATTAAAGATACAATCTCAAAACTTTCTCCGTTAGATAATTTTATTAAATTATCAATAACTTTAGTTATTGAAATAAAAGATAAGTCCATTGTTAAAAATTCCGCTTTTTCATCATCGTCAGAATATACATCTTCAATTGCACAATTTTTTACATTTGTTTTTTCAACAACCTTAACTCTGTCATCAGTTCTTAATTTCCAAGAAATTTGACCGTATCCGACATCTATGCTATATACTTTTTTTGCCCCGTTCTGCAGCATGCAATCGGTAAATCCTCCTGTTGAAGCACCTGCATCAAGACAAATTTTATTTTTTAAATCAATGTTAAAGAATTTAATTGCTTTATCCAGCTTAAAACCGCCACGGGATACAAAAGGCATTGATTTAATTTCAAATTGAGTATTTTCTTTTACTTCAAGCTGAAACCCTGCTTTCGTAATAACATTGCCGTCAACTTTTACATTTCCTGCCATAATTGCGGCTTGAGCTCTGCTTTTACTTTCAAAGTAACCTTTATCGGTTAATATCTTATCCAATCTTTCTTTAGTCATTAAAAATCAAAAATCCTTTTTGCATTATTTGTTGTAATTTCTTTAATTTCGTTAACAGAAATATTTTTCAAATTTGCAATTTCTTGAGCTGTATAAATTAAATACTCGGGCGAATTCAATTTCCCTCTAAAAGGAACAGGTGCAAGATAAGGGGCATCCGTTTCCAATAAAAGCCTGTCAACAGGAACAATTTTAGCGGTTTCTTTTAAATCTTTAGCGTTTTTAAAAGTAACAACCCCTCCTATTGCTATATAAAAACCCTCATCAATACATTTTTTAGCAAATTCTTTGTTCCCTGAAAAACAGTGAAACACAACATCTTTTAAATCATATTTTTTTATAATATTAAAGCAGTCATCGTGTGCTTCTCTATCGTGAATTAATACGGGAACTTTCGTTTTTTGAGCTATTTCCAGTTGCCTTTCTAATAACTCGATTTGTTCATTTTTTGTTTCCGGTTCAAAATGATAATCAAGACCGATTTCACCTATTGCAATTATTTTTTTCTCATTTAACGAATTATAAATTTCTTTTTCTGTATCATCTGTCCAACTTTTGAACTCTGACGGATGAACTCCAACCGCCCCATACAACATATCGTATTTATTGCATAAAGATAAAATTTTGCCGAAAGTTGACGGTTCAACCCCGGGAATTATAACCTTTTCTACTTCATGGCTTTTCAGATTTTCAAGAAAATCATCAAATCTTTCTTGATATTCTTCAAAATCTATATGTGAATGTGTGTCAATCATTTATATTATTGTTCCTTTATGATATTTGATTTAATATTTAGTCATGAAATACATTTACATTTTAGCAAAAAAATTAATTTACAGACTTTATTGTAAGTAAGTATGGTAGGAAAAAATTATGTATATAGGTGAAGTAACTTCAAATATACCGCCGAAACAAAAAACAGATAACAAAGTTAAAGCAGGTGCGATTGCAGGTAGTGCATTAGGTATTATGGGTGCTGTTGCAGGTGTTTATGCAATGGTAAAAAAAGGAAATCCTGCCGTTACATTAAAGAATTTAACTTATGAAGAAAAAGATGTTTTATTAATCGGTGCAGGTTCTATTCTTGGCGGACTTGCAGGCGGTTTAGCTACCGATAAAGACAAGAAAAATGTTGTTCCTAAATTAAGAGAAGCAGGTCAACAATTGGTGGGAAGTCTTGTTTGCCCGATTGGAATTTTAGCCGTCGCAAATAAACTTTTGGATAAGGCAAATATAAAAATGCCGCAACTTCCTGCAACTGTTAAAGGAGCAGTCTTTATAAATAATGCATTAAACTATCTTCCGAAAGCAGCTGTTACTGTTGCTTCTTTAATTACCGGTATGGAACTCGGTAACAAAATAATGAACAAAGTTAACAACAAAATCTTTAAAGAAGAAGTTAAACACGATGTTAAACCTGAAGATTATTTGGTTCACACTGATGATTTATGCCTTGCAACAAGCATGGTTTTAAAAGATGTTGAAGCAGTATCAAATATTACATCAAAAGCACTGCCTGCAACATTTATATTGGCAGGTGCTAAAACAGGCATGCAAAAAGCATAAATTAATCTAAAAACTCGCACATAACATCATTGCTCAAGAGGATTCCTTTCTCCGTGAGTTTACAGTGTCCGTTTTCAATTTTTAATAATTCTAAATTTTGATATTTCTCTATAACCTTTTTGTATTTATTTTTAAAATTAATGTTGTATCTGTGATTAATTTCGTCAATATCAACTCCCGAATTAAGCCTTAAAGCTAAAAATATTTCGTTTTCAAGTTTCTCATCAATCGGAATTTCACTACTCTCTTCTTTTATCAGAGGATTAGATATATATTTTTCTAAATTTGAGATGTTTTTATATCTGATATTATTTATATATCCCGACGCATTTAATCCAAATCCGTAATACTCTTTGTTTTTCCAGTATGAACAATTGTGTCTTGAATAAAAACCTTTTTTTGCAAAGTTGCTTATTTCATAATGTTCAAAGCCGTTCTTCTTTAAGAAATCACATAAATACAAAAACATTTCTGTCTGTAATTCATCATCCGGTAAATTTTCGGGTAAATGTTTACTGAAGAACGAATTCTCTTCTATCTTTAATCCGTAAGTTGAAACATGCTGTATATCAAGATTTAAAGCTTTTTCTAAGTCAACTCTAAACATTTCAAGAGTTTGAGCAGGCAGACCGTATATTAAATCTATACTTATATTTTTAAACCCTGCTGATTTTATATTATTTATTGCATTTAAAATTATTTCTTCATTATGCTCCCGTCCGATTACTTTTAAAATATTATTGTCAAAAGATTGGATACCCAGTGAAATTCTGTTTATTCCTATATTTTTTAACATTTTAAAGTTTTCACTTGTAACGGTTTCAGGGTTTGCTTCAAGCGTTATTTCCGCCTCTTGTGCTAATGAAAAACAATTTTTTATCTTCTCTATATCTTTAGCACTTAATAAAGATGGAGTTCCACCGCCAAAATATAGTGTTTTTAATTCTTCTCCTTTATATTCCGATTTGATTTCATTTAAGAGTGCTTCAATATATACATCTTTGTCTTTGATGTTTTTACCCGACACGAAATTACAATATTTGCATTTTCGTTTACAAAAAGGAATATGTATATAAGCGTGTTCAACCATACAAAAATTATAGCATTCAATTAACGAATTTGATTTTTCGAGTAATAAAATATACAATTAAATTCATTACAAGTGCAAAATAGTTGCATTACAGCATAAAGAACAGGAAGAAAATGAATTATATTTGGTATGCGTTAATAGTAGTTTCTATTATTTTCGGAGCTATAAACGGAAAGCTGGGGGATGTTGCAAATGCAATATTCTCGGGAGCAGAATTATCTGTAAGAATAGTTTTAACTCTTTTAGGGATTATGACTTTTTGGCTTGGAATAATGAAAATTGCCGAAAAATCCGGCATTGTTGAATTTATCTCGAAATTATTAACTCCGATTGCAAAATTAATTTTCCCTGAAATTCCTAAAAACAGTGAAGTTATAGGTGATGTTGCAATGAATTTTTCCGCAAATGCTTTGGGATTAGCTAATGCTGCAACTCCAATAGGTATTAAAGCAATGGAAAAAATGCAAGATCTTAATTCTGACAAAGAAAGTGCATCTGACCCGATGTGTACGCTATTGGCAATGAATACCGCAGGATTTCAGTTAATTCCTGCAACTGTTATTGCTATTCTTGCAGCAAACGGGTGTGAAAATCCTACTCAAATAATAGTTCCGACTTTAATCGTTACGACGGGGGCTTTTATTTCTGCAATATTAGTTGCAAAAATATTTAAAAGAATATTTCCTGCTCAAAAAGGAAACGAGGCAGTAAATGACAATTAAAGAAATTATTGATATCGTATCTTTATGGGCAATACCTGCTATTATTTTGGTTATTTTGACTTGTGCTTTAATCAAAAAAGTTCCTATTTACGAAACCTTTATAGAAGGAGCAAAAAGCGGAATAAAAGTAAGCGGAAATATAATTCCGTATATAGTTGCAATTATTGTTGCAATTTCAATGTTAAGAGCTTCAGGGACAATAGAATCAGTTTCCGTTTTATTAGGCGGTTTTCTTGATAAAATTCATCTTCCGAGTGATGTCTTACCGCTTGCAATTGTGCGTTCTCTATCCGGAAGTGCTGCAATAGGGGTTTTCTCGGATATAGTTGCCAATAATGACGTAAATTCATATCCTTCTAAATTGTCAGCTATTATGCTTGGCAGTTCCGAAACAACCTTTTATGTTCTAACAGTGTATTTTGGTGCTGTCGGCATAAAAAAGTACAGATACGCATTGTTAACAGGCTTGAGTGCTGACTTTATCGGAATAGTTATGGCGATTGTGGTTGCAAGAATATTCTTTGCATAAAAAAAGAGAGAAAAACTCTCTTTTTCTAAGTATTTAATCTGTTTTTATTGTTACTTTTCAGCTTTGTTTGTGTTATTCTTTACGATTAAATTAATGGCAGTAAGACCTGCTAACACAGCTCCTGAAACAAATAACAAAGTTTTATTTAATTTTTTGGAAGCAGATTTTGCGGTTTCAAGCATATCAGGGTACATATTTTTCGCATTTTCAGCTATTTCACTCAAATCAAATGTTTTACCTGTATTTTTCATTGTTTTTTCTGCAGCTTTTATTGATTTTTGTACAAAAGAATCAAGACCTCTGCTTGTATTTTTTAATGCGGCTCTTGTTTCAGCCGGCATGAATAATCTGTGTGCCTCGGAAGCAATAACTCCTGCCGCTAATGATTTTGTAACAGTATCTAATACCGTATTCTTTCTATTTGTTTGTTGTGAAACAGGACGTACTTCCATAATCTTTCTCCTTACTCTACAATTATTTTAAAACATGTTATAAAAATTTTTGCCTTTTTACGATAAAAAATTATTATAACTTAACAGAGAAAAATAAAAGCCCTATACGAATACGATTTTGTTACCTGTGAATGCTCCACAGGTGGGTAAGTTCCTTAACAAATCCGTTTCCTGTTACTATGACAGGTTTACTGCAATGTTACAGAGATTTCTTTCCCTATTAATCAAGATGTAGGAACAAAATAAATATCCGTACAGAGCAATTACATTATAACACTATAATTATCAAATTTCATTAGTTTATGTATAAATTTTTAATATCATAGGTAAAATCGGTCTATCATCATTTTATAATATTATTTCAGCTTTTTATATGTACAAGCAGAGCCGTTCCTCCCGTGAGTTGACGTACTTGAACAATAACTGTCATCAGTAGAATGATAATAAGTACCGGTTACTCCCATAGGCAATAACTCCTCTCTGTTATCTAACCGGAATACAAATAAATCTTTTCTAAATCGATTAGATTTTCTGCCATAACCGTTTGCATCTGCTGATATAAAAATTTTTTTATAAGAAAATGCACAATTCTTCTGATTATGAGGCAAATCAGGCAGTAAGCGGATGTTCCGGGTTCTATAAGGAAAATATAAAGACAGGGGTATCATTTGTTACTGCTGGCGGGATGATTTTTATTCCTTATGGAAATTATGCAAAAGCTAAAATTACGGCTTTTGATGTTAACGGTCAAAAGGGTCTGAATAAGTGAGGGTATGATTTACATTTGTTAAACACTATAAAACTGATTATAATTCTAGTATTAATTATAAATCTTGGTTTTGCAGAGAGCTTCTTGAACCCGGGGAAAAAGACATCTGTAAATTGTTAGCCGGAAAGTAAACGTTATTGAGTTATTTTCTTAAACCCATGAATTTTGGGTGAGTAGGCATATATATCTGTCTTATCAGGATTTAAAACAAATTTTAGAGCATTAAATTTGTCTGTTCTAAAATATGTTTTATTATATTTTCTTATCATATTGAGTGTTTCGGCAGACGGATGATTATATATATTTATGCCTGTTGAAATAATAAAATAATCAGCGTTATCAATCATTTCTTTATTTAAGGTATCTTTTGCTCCGTGGTGTCCGACTTTTAACACTTTTAAATCAGTTTTATATTCTTGCGGCAGATAATTGTATGTATTAATATTCCCATCACCCGTAAAAAGAATTTTATTATTTTTATCTTCAAACAAAACAATTACGGATTTTTCGTTTTCTGATTTTATTTCCTCCCCTGTAGCCCGTATTGCTTTTAACTTAAAATTTTGCTCTTCTGCAATTTTGGTTTCAAAATTTACAATGGTTGTTTGTATTTTATTATCATCTAAAAATTTAATTATGTTTGCAGATAGTTTTGTGTCCTCAAAAGAGTCTGAAATATATACCTTTTTTACGTTTAATTCTTTTAAAATATCAATTGTTCCTCCGGCATGGTCGGAGTCAAAATGTGATAATATCAAACCGTCAAGTTCTTTTACTCCTATATTTCTCAAATAATTTAAAATTATCATCTTAGCTTGTGAAGAAGCCGACATATAAGGAAGTTTTCCCGTATCAAGAATATAATATTTATTTTGAGGAGATTTTATCATTATTGCGTCTGCATTTCCGACTGCAAAAAATGTAATTTCACTATTGTGATTAAGCGGCAGAATAAAAGTTATGCCAAAAAGTACTATAATACTTGCTAACGGAATATAGTATTTTTTGCTTTTTACTTTAAACTTTATAAACAAAACTATTAAAATTATTATTGAAAAATATAAAATAAGTTGAATAACAGTCGGTTTCTTTAAGTAAATAATTGAATAAGGCAGATTAGAAAAGAAATTAGCTGTTTTTACAATGTAAATGAGGAACGGATTAAGTATAAAATCCGCAACTAAACATATTTTGTGTGAAATTATCGGTATCAATGCCAAAATAGAACTGATAAATCCTATAAAAGACACTATACTTAAAACCGGAACTATTGCAATATTTGTAATTACCGAGTATAAAGAGAAAGTGTTAAAGTAAAACATTTGTAGCGGAGCAGCGAATATTTGTGCTATTAAAGGAATCATACAAGCACCTGTTATAGAATTTAAAAACTTGTTTTTTATATTGAAATTTAAAATCGGAGAAGTCAGAATTAATGCAAATGTAACAGTAAATGACAGCTGAAAACCTACATCAAACACCAATAACGGGTTATAAATAAGCATTAACAGTCCGACGATAAATAATAGAGACATAGTTGAGGTTGCTCTATCTATTAATTTACCGATAAGAATTAACGTAAGCATTAAGAATGCTCTGATAATCGGAGAACCGAAGCCTGTCATGCAGGTATAGACGGAAATCAGTAAAATTCCCGAAATAATTGAAAATTTATAATTAAACCGTAATTTTTTCGCAAAGAAAAACCAAATACCGAAAATTAAAGTAACATTCATTCCTGAGGCTGCTAAAATATGAAAAATCCCTGATTTTAAAAATGCATCTTTTGTATCATCATCAGGATTAACCGCATCATCCCCAAAAATAATACCGCCAAGGACTTCAAGCATAGGTGATTTTATGTTTTGTCTGTGAATATCAAGAATTTTTGTTCTTGTATCATTTAATTTCCTTATTAATTTCCCCTTTAAAGAGACTGAGTTTGAACTTATTTCCCAATTACCCGTAACGTACATAAGTGAGAAAGTTTTCTTGAACTGAAGATATCTTGCATAATCAAATTGGTACGGGTTAAGAGAGTGTTCGGGAGTTTTTAGCCTGCCGGAAAAAGTTAATATATCGCCAATTTTTATTTTATTGATTTTATCTTGTTCGTCAGTAACGGTTACAAGGGTTTTTGCATTTATATCTTCTTTAATATTGTTATTGTGAGCAGCATAAAAAACTCGAGCATAAAACTTTGTTTTGCCTGATAAATTATTTGTCGGAATAGAAAGAACTTCAGCTTTTATGTTTACATCATTATTATTTGTAAACGGAACTAAATCATCATCATATTTCAAACTTAAAGATGTATTCAAAATCCCAAATATAAAGAATGTAATCAGCCAAAATAAGCAATTAAAAGAAACAGTTTTCTTTTTAAGGAATAAGTATCCTGCAAAAAGTATGGAGAATATCCCGATAATATAAAATACAGGATAAAAGAAGGCAAAAACACCTATAACATATAAACAAATTGTAGTTATAATCTTAATACTTTTTGACATACATATCCTTAATTAAACAAAACTCTTACTTTAAAGTAAGAGTTTTGTTTATGTATATTATAGCATTGTTTTTCTAATATTATTCTTTGATTTTTCTATGCTTTTAATTTTGCGTTCGATATCTTTAATTTGTTTGCCGAGAACTTTTCTTTGTTCTTTTATCAATTTATATTGTGTATCGATTTCTTGATATTTTGCTTTATATTCTAACAACTCATTTCTGATATTAACTTGAGCCGTATCTAAGTTGAACAAAGCGTCATTAAAATTATTTGTTTGGTTTGATATTGTACTTTGTGCTGCAGTTGCATTTTCTTCTATTTTTACGTCCATTGTTTTATTAGACGGGATTTCTGTTTTTAATGTTGTAGAAGTATTCTTTGTAATGCTTGGCTCTGTGATTTCGATATCCGGAACTTTTTCAACTGTTTTTGTTGTTTTAACCGTAGTTTTTTGTACCGGTGCAGCACTATAAACAGTCGGGTCAAAAACCATTCCGTCTGCCAATACACTGTCTGAGATAAAAAGCATTAAAACAACACTTAAAAATAAGTTCTTTTTCATGACTATTCTCCCTATTATATTTTTTATTATTAAAACATTTTTAAATATTTCATAAATCCTTTATAAGTATTAAAAATTTGTTATAATGAAACAATCAAAGAAAGATTTTAATAAAAATTTCTATATTGAAATTTGTGAATAAAAACGCAAAAAAAAGGACGAATTAGTTAATAAATCGTCCGGAATAACAAGTAACAATGTATATATTAGGCAAAAATATTTTCTTCAACGAAGATGTTTTCAGAAGGTACTTCTTCCTTTGTTTGAGCAGGCATGTAAAATGCAAACGGATTAGAACCTCTTTTATCTTTATTCATTTCGTTAGTTTCGTTTATTTTAGAAGAAGCGATTACAACTTTTGCTTCTGTAACTTCTTTTGTGTTATCAACTGCAACAGCAACTTTACCTGTCATTTCTTTTGATGTAAACAGACTTTGAGCTGCTTGAGAGTTCAAGTATTGTAAGTTTGCCATAAAAGTTTTTGAAAGATTTACGTCAAAATCAGTAGCTGCTTTTGCTGCTTTTAAAGCTACTTCGCCGTTTGTTCTTTCAGCATACAAATCGGTTCCGAGTTTAACTCTGTTGAATTTAGATAAATCAAGAGTTGAAACATCAACAGTTTTTTCATTATTCGGATTTAAAATCTGTTGTGAAACCTTAGCTAATGCTTCGGTATCAATAGCCGATTTTGAAAAAATATTTGAATTTACCGATCCGATGTTTAATCCCATTTTAAGTCTTTTCTCCAATAACTTATGTTTTTTATATCGGTATATTCAAATAAGAACTTTAATTATAAGGTTGAAATATTAACAATTGTTAACAAAAATATAAATTTTTTTTATTTTTTTGTCTCAATTTTAAAAAAGTGCTTGAAGTTAAAATATGTTTTGCATATTATAAAATAACAGATAATTATGTAATAAAGGAATGTAGTCATGAACCCTATAGTAGAAAATTTAGGAAAAGAATATTTAAATAAAGAATTACCGGAATTAAACCCCGGAGATACAGTTAGAGTTTCTGTAAGAATTATTGAAGGAAACAAAGAAAGAACACAGGCTTTTGAAGGAACTATCCTTAAAAAACGTGGCAGCGGTGTTGGAAAAACTATCACTGTTAGAAAGATTTTCCAAGGCGTTGGCGTTGAACGTGTATTCCCTGTATATTCTCCACGTGTTGAAAAAATCACTGTCGTTAGACGTGGTGATGTTAAACGTGCTAAGTTGTATTACTTAAGAGAACGTTCCGGTAAAGCAACTCGTATCAGAGAAAAAATCGAAAAAAAATAGATTAGGATATAATAAAACATAAAAGCCATAGTCACTGTTTAATACTCTGAGTATGGCTTTTAGTTTGTTAAAAGAGGTTTTTATGGAACATATTCATTGGTATCCCGGGCATATTGCCAAAGCTGAAAAGAAATTAAAAGAACAAATTAACATTGTTGATGTTGTTATTGAAGTTCTTGATGCAAGAATACCTGTGAGTTCTACATATCCTGATATAGAAAAGCTATTAAGGGATAAACCTCGTTTAATCCTTTTAAATAAATCAGACTTGGCTGATAACGAACAAACTTCCAAGTGGATAAAGGCAATTAAAGAGAAAACTTCTTGCTCGGTTATAGCTACAAGTGCCGGTGATAATAAGGATTTATCAAAAATTTTAAATAAGGTTGTTGAGCTTGGACAGCCAAAAATTATTGCACTTGTAAAAAAAGGATTGCTCCCAAGGGCGGTAAGAGTCATGGTTGTTGGCATGCCAAATGTCGGAAAATCAAGTATTATTAATAAATTAATAAAAAAGACAAAGGCAAAAACAGGTGCAAAAGCAGGTGTTACTCGTGATCAACAGTGGGTCAGAATTAACCCTAAAGTCGATTTATTGGATACCCCGGGAATTATTCCCTTAAAACAAGAAGATCAGGACAAAGCATATAAATTGGCATTTGTTGATTCGATTGGGGAAAATGCTTATGACGTTGAAGCTGTAGCTGAAATTTTTATCAAAAATGTTGAAGAAGTTTATCCTGATTTAATAAAGAATTATTATAAGCTCGATGATGAAGAAGTAAATATTTCAAATATTGCTTTAAAAAGAAATTGGATAGTTCAAGGCGGACGACCTGATACAAAACGTTGTGCTCAAAACTTATTAAACGATTTTCGTACAGGCAGACTCGGCAAATTGACATTGGATATAAATGAATAAGCGGTTTGAATTTGATAAGGAAAATCAAAAAGATTATGATTTTCTTATAGGAACAGATGAGGCAGGAAGAGGTCCGGGGGCAGGTCCTGTGTTTGCTGCTGCAGTTTGTTTTAAATCAGTAGATAAAGAACTGTTGATAAAACTTGAAAAATTAAATGATTCAAAACAATTAAGCGAGAAAATCAGAGAAGAACTTCTTGATGTCATTATTCAGAACTCAATATATTCAATAAAGCAAGGCAGTGTTGAAGAAATAGAAAAGAATAATATTTTAAGAACCTCTCTTAATACAATGAACAAGGCATGTCTTGAAGTAATTGCTCAACTTAAAAATGAGAATATCATTGTTTTAGTTGACGGAAATAAAGAAATTATCAACTTTAATTATCCGCAACAATATATTGTTAAAGGTGATTTTAAATCTGCTTCTATTGCAGCTGCCAGCATTTTGGCAAAAGTCTCAAGGGACAGATTTATGAGAGAGCTTGATAAAGAGTTTCCGCAATATTGTTGGGCTGAAAATAAAGGTTATATGACAAAAAGCCACCTTGACGCCGTTGATAAATACGGTTTGACAAAGTGGCACAGAAAAAGTTTTTTCCAAAAACATTTTGAAAAATCGGAACAATTAACTTTGCTTTAGTTATTCTACTCTGACATCAGCGGCAAGTTTATGTGCAAATAGTCCCTCTTTTTCGGCTAACCGGGAAGCATTTTTTGAGGTTTCAATCAAAGAAGTTTTGCTTATTATTTGATAAGTTTGAATTTTGATGTAGTCAAAAACGCTTAATCCGCCTGAGTATTTTGCAACTTGATTAGTGGGAAGTGTGTGATTTGTGCCTGATACATAATCTCCAAAAACTTCTGCACTGTAGTTGCCGATAAATAACGACCCGTAATTTGTAAATTTATCAATATAAGAGTCCGCATTATCTAAGCATAACTCTAAATGTTCGGGTGCTTTTTTGTTTGAAAGCTCAATAGCTTGTTCTAAGGAGTTAACAACAATTGCTATTGATTTCTCATAAGAAATTTTTGCGATATTCTTTGTCGGAAGTTTTTCTAAGTACTCTTTTGCTTTTTCATCAACGGCTTTTATAAAATCAATTGATTTACACAATAAGAACGCTCTTGCGTCTTTGTCGTGTTCGCATTGTGCAAGCATATCAGCAGCTACAAACTCTGCTTTTGCACTTTCATCCGCAACTATTAAAACTTCTGACGGGCCTGCTAAAAAGTCGATACCGCACTCGCCATATACTTGTTTTTTAGCCGAAGTTACATATTTATTCCCCGGCCCCACAATTTTATTAACTTTTTCTATAGATTGAGTTCCGTATGCAAGCCCTGCTATAGCCTGAACTCCCCCAATCTTATAGATTTCATCGGCACCGGAGAGGTATGCTGCTGCAACCGTTACGGGTTTTATTTTGGGTGACATTGCAACTACTCTTTTTACGCCTGCTGTTTTAGCAGGAACAACAGTCATTATTGCACTGCTCGGTAACGGATAATTTCCCCCCGGAATATAACATCCGACAGAATCAATCGGAATTATTTTCTGCCCTAAGCGGTTTCCGTTTATATTTACTTCAAATTCTTTTACGCTTTGAAGTTGTGCGGTTGCAAATTCTTTTACGTTTTTTATTGCGTATTTTATTGTGTTGACAGTTTCCTCATCAACTTGTTTAAGAGCTTCATTTATCTCTTCTTGCGTGAGTTTAAAATTTTCAACATCACCGTCGCCAAATTTTTTTGAATATTCTCTAATTGCAACATCTCCGTTTTTTCTGACAGAAGAAATAACCTCTTGAACAGAGCTGATGTTTTCAAACTCAATTTTAGAGAAAAAACTCTCATCAATTTCGTTATAATTATAAATTTTCATTTTTTTAATCCTATTTTGTACGAGAAGCTAAATTATTAATAATATCTTGCGGTGTAACATTATGTAATGCCATAAATACAAGCATATGATAAGCTAAATCGCTGGCTTCCCATTCAAGCCCGTCACCTTTTTCAAAGTTGACCGATTCAAATGCTTCTTCCATTATTTTTCTTTGAAGTTTGAATTCGTCTTTGAAAAGTTTTGTTGTATATGAGCCTTCAGGTAATTTTGCTTTTCTGTCAAGCAATAAGTCATAAAGTTCATCAATACAAAAATCTCTGTCTTCAAAACAGGAATATCTTCCCGTATGGCAAGCAACACCTTTTTGTTTTACTTTAAATAAAAGTGAATCTTGGTCACAATCAAATTTAACACTGATTACTTCTTGCGTGTTGCCTGATGATAGACCTTTTGTCCATAATTCTTGTCTTGAACGGCTGTAGTATGTTGCTAACCCCTCGGATAGAGTCTTTTTTAAGGAGTCTTTATTTGAATAAGCTAACATTAAGACTTGTTTTGTTTCAATATCTTGAACAATAGTCGGAATTAATCCGTTTTGCTTTTCAAAATCCATAACCGCAACATAAGCATCTTCAAGGCTTATTGCTCCTGTATAAATGCTCATTCCAAGCTGCGTTGAAACATTCATTTTTACAAGTGTCTTAATTTCGTCAATAGAAGAAATTCCGCCTGCAGCAATTAAGGTTTTCTTTGTTAAATTGCGAATTTTTTTGATTGCTTCAATATCTGTTCCGCCCATCATTCCTTCTTTATCAACGATGGTGTATAGGTATCCTGCACACAAATTATCAAAGCGTTTTACGTAATCTTCAGGAGTAGCGTTAACTTCTTTTGTCCAGCCCTCTGTTGTAACTTTGCCTTGCTTGGAGTCAATTGCAACAATTACTTTATCTTTTGGCAATTTAGACAAAAATTCTTCATCAGCAGCAGTACCTATGATAATTTGTTTCGCACCGTTTGCCAGAATTCTTTTTGCTTTTTCAACGGTTCTTATTCCTCCGCCAACCCTGCAATGGGCATGCTTACATATCTCCTTAATCAGATGTTCATTATTACCCTTATTCATAGCGGCATCTAAATCGATAACGCTGATTTCGCCGAAGCGTGAGTAATACTTTGCAAGTTCTAAGACATTTTCTTTTTCTAATACTTTTTCTTTGCCTTGTCTTAGTTGAACTGCTTTCCCGTCCATTAAGTCAATACTCGGAATAATCATACTTTCCCCTTTCTATTACCAACTGATTATAAGTTAAACAAGTCAAATTTTGTAGTAAAATTAAAATATATTAATAAAAGGAGCAGTCGGGATGAGAGTTCTTATCGGTATGTCAGGCGGAGTTGATTCATCTGTTGCCGCATTACTTTTAAAGGAGCAAGGCTATGATGTTGTAGGTGCAACAATGGCACTTTGGGGTAATGGCGGTGTTTTTGACGTACTTAAAGAGAAGATGAATGAAGAAGAACAAAAAGCGGCAACTCATTGTGCCTGCCTTAGCCCTTTTAAACAAAAAGATTTGGAACAGGCAAAAGCCGTTGCCGATAAACTTGGTATTGAACATTACATTATTGATTGCTCAAAAGACTATGAAAAAACAGTCATAGAATATTTTAAAAGTGAATATTTGAAAGGAAGAACCCCTAATCCTTGTGTACAGTGTAATAAATATATAAAATTCGGAATTTTTCAGGAGTTGGCTAAAAAATCAGGAATAATATTTGATAAATTCGCAACCGGTCATTATGCGAAAATTGAAGAAAATAACGGCAGATTTCTTCTCAAAAAGGGTGTAAATCCAAAGAAAGACCAGTCTTATTTTTTGTATGGATTGACTCAAAAACAGCTTTCGGAAACAATTCTTCCTCTCGGCAATTATACAAAAGAAGAAATAAGATTGATTGCAAAGCAAAACGGGTTTGAAGTAGCGGATAAACCTGACAGTCAGGATTTTTATAACGGTGATTATAACGATATTCTTAATGAAAAAGCAAAAACCGGGAACATTATAGATTTAAACGGTAAAATTTTAGGAAAACATCAGGGATTTTGGAACTATACCATAGGGCAGAGAAAAGGAATCGGTGTGGCAGCCGCTGCTCCTTTGTATGTTGTTGAACTTAGAAAAGATACAAATGAAGTTGTTGTCGCATTTAAAGAAGAGTCAATGAATAAAGGCTTAATTGCAAATAATATTGTTTTAAATTTAGTTGACGAATTAAAAGAACCTATGAAGTGCAACGTAAAAATACGCTCGGCTCAAGAGCCAAAACCTGCAATAATAACTCCGTTTGCTAAAGATAAGATAAAAGTTGATTTTGAAGAAAAACAGCCCCCGATTGCAATCGGTCAATCAGCAGTATTTTATGATGATGATACTGTTATCGGTGGTGGAATTATAGACGAAATATTTTAGTTTTCTCCGCATTCGAAAGTTAATACAGGAGCGTATTTCAATATGATTTAGGAATGTTAATCTCCGAATGATTTACGGAGATTACTTCTTTAATTTATAATGTGTAGAACGACCGTTTCCAACCTTTATAAATATTTTTTTATCTATTAAGTCTTTGATGTCTAAAGTAGCGGTATCTTGCGAGCAATTGCACATTTTTGCCCACTTCATTGTCGTAAGATTTCCCTCAAAGTTATCCATAAATTTGTTTAAAACTTTAATTTGTCGCTCATTAAAAACTGTTTCAGAATGCTTCCGCCAAAATTCAGCTTTTTGTAAAACCGTATTTGTAATTTCTTCACTGGATTTGATTGCAATTAATAAATTTTCTAAAAACCATAAGAGCCAATTTGTAATATCCATAGACCCCTTTTGTGTTTTTTCTAAAATTTCGTAGTACTTATTTCTGTTTTTTTGAATTTGAGATGACATAGAATAAAATCGAAACGGAGTATCATCACTTTTTGCAAGTAACATATCGGTTAATGCTCTTGCAATTCGTCCGTTTCCGTCATCAAAAGGGTGCAAAATAACAAACCATAAATGAACAATACCTGCTTTAATAAGATAATCCGTGTCATCAGTCTTATTTATGTACTCAATTAAGTCATTCATTTCATTTTCAAGTACAGAGGCACATGGAGCTTCATAATGAACTTTTTCTTTCCCGATAGAGCCTGAAACAACTTGCATAGGACCAAATTCGTCATCTCGATATTGTCCTGTTTTTATTTTATACATTCCGCTGTATCCCGTTGGAAACAATGCAGCATTCCAGCCTAGCAACCTGTCTTTTGACATTTTTGAACTACAATTTTGCGTTGCATCAATCATCATTTCAACAACGCCCTCTACATCTCTTGAAACAGGAGCTTCTCCTGCTATATCTATACCTAAACGCCTTGCTATTGATGAGCGGACAATATGTTTATCTAAAATTTGTCCCTCAATTTCAGACGATTTAATAATGTTTTCGGTCAAAACTTGCAATAGTGCGTTATTTCTGACATCGAAACCCAATGAATCCATTCTTCCGAGTAAATAACCTTGAGCTTTTTTTATTTCAAAAAGCAGTTTTTGAATTTTTTCTCCGCACCATATAAAGTTGTGCCAGTCAGGGTTTTGGTATATATATTTCATTTTTTTTCTCCGAATATTTTACGGATATTATACCATATTTTCTCCGAAATTAAAAGTCTAAAAATGGGCAACAAAAAAGCCTCGTTTATCGAGGCTTTTAAATGGTGCGTCTGGCGCGATTCGAACGCGCGACCTATCCCTTAAAAGGGGAGTGCTCTACCTGCTGAGCTACAGACGCTTGTCTGACTACTTTATTAAGATAACAAGAACATATTTTAGAGTCAACTACTTTTTTGTTATTTTTTAACAAATTTGAATTTCTCTCTGTATCATTGCATTTATATTCGTTTGCTAATACAATAATTATATAGTTTTTAATTGGAGTAAAAATGAACGAAGATAAAATTATAGTAACTATATCAGGTAAAGACGGAGTTGGAATTGTTGCTGAGATTTCTTCCGTATTAGCAAAGCATGAGGTCAATATTGAAGATATAAGACAAACTATCATGCAAGGTTGTTTTATGATGTTTTTACTTGCCGATATCAGTAAATCAAAATTCTCTTTCAAAGAAATTAAAGAAGCCTTAACTAAATCGGGTGAAAAACTCGGTATGGAAATTTGGATTCAAAAGAAAGAAATTTTTGATAAAATGCACACAATTTAAGGACTGTTTTTAAATGACTTTTTTTAATGAAAATTCGATTATTGAAACAATTGATATGATAAAAGTCCATAATTTGGACATTAGAACTGTTACTTTAGCATTGAGCTTGCGTGATTGCTGCACTACCGATGTTAAAGAAACAGGGGATAAAATTTATAATAAAATTATTAAATATGCAAAAAATTTATATCGGTATGCTTCTGAAATAGAAGATGAGTATTCAATCCCGATTATAAATAAAAGAATTGCGGTTACTCCTGTTTCTTTAGTCGGTGAATCTTGCAAAGATTATGATTATGTTTATCTTGCAAAAGTTTTGGATGAAGCGGCTAAAGAAGTTAATGTTAATTTTATCGGCGGATTTTCGGCTTTGGTGGAAAAAGGTTGCACTCGTGGTGATATTGCATTGATTGAGAGTATCCCTGAAGCATTAGCTCAAACGGAAAGAGTTTGTTCATCCGTAAATCTTGCTTCTACAAAGGCAGGTATTAATATGAACGCCGTAAAAAAAATGGGAGGAATAATTAAAAAGTCGGCAGAACTTACAAAAGATTCAGACGGGATAGGTGCTGCAAAATTGGTTTGCTTTTGTAATGTTCCCGGGGATAACCCGTTTATGGCAGGTGCTTTCCACGGTTATGGAGAGCCTGAGTGTGCTTTAAATGTAGGGGTGTCAGGTCCGGGGGTTGTCAGAGCGGCAGTGGAAAATCTTCCAAAAAATGCTGATTTTGGTGAATTGGCAAATAAAATAAAACAAATTGCATTTAAAATTACATCAACAGGTGAACTTGTAGGCAGAAGAATGGCACAAAAAATGAATATTCCGTTTGGAATTATTGATTTATCTCTTGCTCCGACTCCGGCTCAAGGAGATTCGGTTGCAGGAATTTTTCAGGCTATGGGTTTAGAACACGCAGGTGCTCACGGCACAACTGCCGCTTTAGCTATGCTTAATGATGCAGTTAAAAAAGGCGGTATTATGGCAAGTTCTTATGTCGGCGGTTTATCGGGTGCTTTTATTCCCGTGTCTGAAGATGCAGGCATGATTGAAGCCGCAGGCAAAGGAGTTTTAACTTTTGATAAGTTGGAAGCTATGACTTGCGTATGTTCTGTCGGTCTTGATATGATTGCAATCCCCGGGAACACTCCTGAAAGTACAATTTCAGGCATGATAGCAGATGAAATGGCAATTGGTATGATTAACAAAAAAACTACTGCAGTAAGAATAATTCCTGTCCCGAATAAAACAATCGGTGATTCCGCAGTGTTTGGCGGTTTACTCGGCGAAGCACCCATAATGAAAGTTAATTCACTTTCATCGGAAACCTTTATAAACAGGGGCGGAAGAATTCCCGCTCCTATTCACAGTTTAAATAATTAAGGAGTCATTTTGTTCAGTTTCGGTTTAAAAAAGATAAAAAAATATTACTTTTTTTTTAATATGTTCGATAAAGGTACTTATAAAGAAGCTGTCGGAGAATATCCAAAGGCAATAAATGCCTACTTCTTTGCATTATCGCTATTTAACGCTTCTTTACCTGTTTATATTGCAATAGCAAGGACATATAAAAAAAACAGAGCGTTTTACAATTCTATTGATTACTACACAAAAGCAATCGGTTTATACCCAAAGAATGCGGAGTTATACGCTAAAAGAGCTGATGTACACAGATGTTTGAAAGAATATAATTTGACAATAGATAATTACAAAACTGCAAGCAGGCTGGACAGTTCTAATATTGAGTACTACAAAAACAGTGCAAGTGCTAAATATGCAATAGATGACCTTCAAGGTGCAATAAATGATTACACTTCCGCTTTGGTGCAAGACTATAAGAATGATTCATTATATGCTCAAAGAGGATTTTACAAATTATTGAAAAAAATGTACAAAAGTGCAAAGGAAGATTATCTTTCCGCCATAAAGTATAATCCTGATAAAGCACATTATTATTACATGTTAGGTTGTGCGGAAGAATTAAATAATGATATATCCGATGCGGAAATTCATTTTAAAAAATATAAAGAGCTGACTGCTTAATTTTTAAATAAGTCATAGAAATGATAAAACTGAAATGGAGCAAGTTTAGTTTCTGACTCAAGAAAACTGACAAATTCTTTTTTCATTGAGTTTAGAGTTTCTTTTTTAGAACTTTTTTGTTCAAACTTTTTAAAATGGATTGAATAGTTATCGTTTGTTGTTTTTATGGCACATATAAAATATGTGCAAACATTCATCAATTGTGCAAATTTGAATGTCCCGAGCGGAAAATCTGCTTTATGAGAAAGAAATTCTGTTTCAAAATTGCTGCTGTGAGCGGAAGTTCTATCGCCTGCCATAAAAACAATTGCTCCGGTATTGAGTTTTTCTTCTATTTCAATAGATGTATTTACATTTATATCTTCAATCGGGTAAGATGAAACCTTTTGATTACAAGTTGTTCCTATTTGTTCAATAAATCCGTTAAATATTTTGCATTGTTCTTTAGAAAGAAATACACAAACTTCACTGCAATATTCGCCCCAATCGGAAAATATAAAACTCCTCATTATATCAATATTTCCTAAATGTGAGCATATAAAAAATATGCCCTTTTTCGCTTTTAAATCATTTTCAAGTGTTCTTTTATCTTCCTCGCTTTGAAATTTGATTTTATTTACGGAAAAATTATTTGAAAAAGATTCCATTCTGTCCGCTAAAGAATATGCGTATGATAAAAAATGCTTGAAAACATTAAAGGTTGTGGGTTTTATTCCCACTATTTTAAGATATTTTTTAGAACAATTTTTATTTTCTTCCGCTCCTAAAAAAGCAAACAGTGTTACGAAAAAAGTAATAAGTTTTACGGCTTTTTTACCGAACAATTTATAAATATACCAAGTAAGAAGCAATCTTTTTGTGCCTGCTGCCTGTTCTTTTAATTCAAACCACTTCATTAAATTGTAAATTTTCTTCTTTTTTTAATATATTAATATTAAAATTATAGCATGAAGATTTTCTACATTAATTTTAAAGATATCAAATCAAAATCAAAGCAGGAGCATAAAAAGTTGCAGTCTGCTATCGGCAGATTTATTGTGAAATTTGTTGCTCATAATTATTATGGGGTAGAAAATACGGAAATAGTTGCTGAAAATAAAAAACCAAAGTTTAAATTTTCAAATCTTAATTTCAATATTTCACACTCTGAAAATATGGTTGTTTGTGCATTTGATGAGTTCCCGTTAGGGATAGATGTTGAATATATGAGAGAACGCAATTTCCAAGGAATATCAGATTATTTAAAGATAGAATATCAAGATAAAAAATGTTTTTACCGATATTGGACTCAATATGAAGCACAAATTAAACTTCAAGCCGAATTAAATCAAATACTTTCTTTTGAAATTATTCCTGACTATATGTTTTCTTTGTTTTCATCAAATTCTGATTGCGGAATTAAAACTAAGCTTAAAATATATGAACTTAAAAGTCCGACTGAAAGTATTAACCCCATTGAACTTATGAGTTTAAATCCCGTAAATGCAAGCAGTCCGAATGAAAATGCACTGGTTGCACAAGAAAGAAATATTGCCAGTGTTGAATTTTTAACTCCGCTTACTCTGAAAACGGAATAATCAAGTCCAAACCCTATTATTAAAAATAAAGATAAAATATGGAACAGATTGATTTCTTTTGAAATTAAAGCTGCAAAACATAGTGAAAAACATACTGCAATTATGGACGGAAGTATTACTTTAAATGCTTTAATGCAGTTACGGTATGCAAAAACCAATAACAGATACAATCCAAAAACAACGGGCAAAATTAGCTTCATACAATTTAATCTGTGTTTTGCGATTTTATCCGAAATAATTTTAGGCAGGTCTATAACCTCTGAGTTTCCTGCCTTTATTTCTTCCTGATTACCTGATATAACCATAATTGAAGTTTTATCATCAATCATAAAATCCGCTAATGCAGAGTTGAAATCGACATCAAGGTAATTATTTGAAAATTTAATATTTAAAAGTTTTTTTATTTGTTCTTTAGTTAAAATATCTTTGGCATAATCTGATAACGAATTATTGTAAAAATCTTTAATTAATGCAAAATTTTTATCTTGCATTTTATGGGACGGAATATATTTTGAAATTGATTGATAATCATTGATATTTTGGCTTATTTCTTCTTCATGTTCCAAAATATTTTCGATATTATCCCCTTTTACAAGTATAAAAAACGTTTTGCCTGTTGAGTTTGTGAGTTCAGAGAATAATTTTTCCGCATATACCATTTGTTTAGAGGGAACATACATATTTTTTATATTATCGTTAAAGTTTATACGGAAAATTCCAAATATCATTATAATAAAGACTCCGAAAAGTATCATAATTCTTGCTTTTTGTGTTAAGTTAAAATCTAATTTTTTCTCATAATCACTAAACAGTTTTTTGCACATATCAGGGTAGAATAGTATTACAAATAAATAAACACTTACCAATCCCGCAATTGTAAACAGTGCTA